>CAYTFM010000097.1:0-27002 GCA_964436735.1 uncultured Victivallales bacterium
TCCGCATCCAAACTGGCGACCACCCTGACCTTCCCCGCCGCCGCCTTCCTTGATCTCTCCTCCGTGGCCACCGATGGCACCGACAAGGGCCTCCGCCTCCCCAACAGGGCAGGAGTCCCCGCGGCGACGACAGCGGCTGGCCAATTGGTGTGGGACTCTACGAACATCGACCTCTATCCCGGCACTGGACCCGGCGGTGTCCTCAAATACGCCAAGGCGGATGGACAGACCCTCACCAACGCAACCCTGACCACCCCGACCATCACCACCCCGACTCTCACGGGAGGCACCATCGACAACACCCCCATCGGCGGCACCACCGCCGCGGCGGCCAAAGTGACCACGCTGACCTCCACCGGCGCCAACGCCCTCGAAGGCGGCAGCGTCACGCTCGGCAAGGCCGACACCGCCGCGCGGGGCACAATCGTGCTCCACGACGCCAACGCCGGTGCCAACAACACCACCACCATTCAGTCCGCCACGCCAGTTGGCGCCAGCTTCACACTCACCCTTCCCGACAACGATGGCGACGCCAACCAATTCCTCAAAACCGATGGCAATGGCGCCCTGTCCTGGTCAGGGGTGGGCAAAGCGGATGTCGGATTGGGCAATGTGACCAACGACGCACAGACACAGGCAGCGATCGTCCCCAACACTGCGCCTTCGGCCGGTCAATTGTTGGTGGGCAACGCCGGCAACACCGCCTACGCCCCCGTGGCCATGTCCGGCGACGCGACCATCGCCTCGTCTGGCGCGATAACCCTTGCGACAGTGACGGCGGCCAAGGGAGGCACAGGCTCGACCTCGGTTCCCACCGCGGGGCAGATCCCCGTCGGCAACGCCGGCAACACCGCCTACGCCCCCGTTGCCATGTCAGGCGACGCAACCATCGCATCGACCGGCGTGATAACCATAGCAAACAGCGTAATCACACAGCCGAAGATAGATTTCGAGACTGGAACCTACAAAACCGTCTATAAAGGCAACATTGCTGCACCGACAGGCACAGCAGTTCAAGGTGTTTTTGGTACTTTTGCAGCAGGGGACTACTATTACTCCACGAGTGATGTCGCATTGTATGGTCCATGCGCTGCTATTGACGGCACCCTAATTCCAGCAATCACTCAAAAATTTCTTATCGCCAAAGATCAGTCCAATGGAGACGCATGCACAATGTATGCAAAAACGGGTGCCGGTTGGCAAAAAGTCGCGTTAGGAGCACCATGATTTCTGGAGATAGCGTGGCGTCATGGAGATAATACACCACAGTCGAATTATTCTAAAAAGCTAATGAATGGGAATTAATCTAAAATGAGAATCCCTACAAGTAAGTGCGTCCTTGTTTGGGTACTGTTTGCTTTCCTGGCCAACCGCGCCCCGGCCGACCTGCTGAATGACGGGGCGGTGATCGAGGCCACGTCGGGGGCGGCCGTCGTGGTGGTGGGGGACTACGCGGATGACGCGGGGACTTTTATTCTGAACGGCAAACTGGACGTGACAGGCGACGTGGTGAACGAGGCCGAGGCCGGGAATATCTTCGAGGGCGAAGGCACCCTCAGCCTGATCGGCGCGGGGCAGCAGCTCTATGGGCCGATGAGCGTTCCCAACCTCGATAAGACGGCCTACGAGGTAGACACGCTCACCTTCGCCCAAGGAGCCGACTTCCGAATCACGGTCGCGGGCACCCTCAAACTGGTCGGCGTCGGCGAGACGGCGCGGCTGAAACTGCGGAGCAGCACCAGCGGCGCCTCTTGGGAGATCGACCCTCAAGGCACCAGAGTCCTGGAGCATCTCGACGTGAAGAACTCGCACAATGTGAACACGACGGCGATCAACGCCTACGGCACCGACTCCGTGGACTCCGGCGGCAACATCAACTGGCTGTTCGTCGAACTGTTCTCCTTGACCATCACCGGCGGCACGGGCTCGGGCATGTACGCCGCCGGAACGGTCGTCGGAATCGTGGCGGACAACCCACCGGCAGGGCAACTCTTCGACAGATGGACCGG
Organism: uncultured Victivallales bacterium; assembly: GCA_964436735.1. Taxonomy (GTDB): domain Bacteria; phylum Verrucomicrobiota; class Lentisphaeria; order Victivallales; family GWF2-38-69; genus CAYTFM01. The sequence continues at coordinate 2,010 of CAYTFM010000097.1, forward strand.
CGACACCTCCTACCTGATCAACCCCGCCCTGGCGAAAACGACAATCACAATGCCCGCGAACAACGTGTCTCTCACGGCGGCCTACAAAAGCGCCGGCGTGACCTACCCCCTCACCGTGACGAACGGCAGCGGCTCCGGCGACTACGCCGCAGGAACGGTCGTCACCATCGCCGCGAACGCGGCGGAACCAGGTATGGTCTTCAACGCCTGGGCGGGCGCCGTCGTCACCAACGCCTCCGCCTCCAGCACCACCCTCGTGATGCCCGCCAAGGCGGCGGCGGTCGCGGCGACCTACCGCGGGCAAGGCGAGAGCACCTACACGTTGACCGTCTCGCGCGGCTCCGGTTCGGGCGTCTACACCGTCGGCACGCAGGTCACGGTGAAGGCCGACCCCGCCCCGCCCGGACAGGTTTTCGACGGCTGGACGGGCGACATCGCCCATTTGACGAAAGACACGGCGAGCCAAACCGTGTTGACGATGCCCGCCGCCAACGCCTCGGTCGCCGCCAGCTACAAGGCGGCGAAGTCGACCTACTACCTGACGGTCGTGAACGGCCTCGGCTCAGGGAAATACACCGCCGGCCAGGAGGTCGAGATCGAGGCCAACATCCCTGCCACCGGCATGATGTTCAACGCCTGGGCGGGCGCGCAGGTCCTCAATCCGACGCTCTCAAAAACGGTCTTGGTGATGCCTCCCATGGACGTGTACGTGCAGTCCACCTATAGGGAGATCAGCGCCGCCACCTACACCCTCACGGTCAACAAGGGGATAGGCTCGGGGACGTACGCCGAGAACACCCTGGTGACGCTCTCGGCCGAACCGTCCGATAACGGCTACGTGTTCGCCGCCTGGACAGGCGACACCTCCACCATCGCCGACGTGTTGTCCTATGAGACCACCCTCAAGATGCCCGCTGGCAATATCGCCGTGACCGCCACCTACGCGCAAGTGGACACCACCGCGGCGGTTAAATTCACCTCAGTCCACAACGAGGCCAAAAAAGGATCGACAGATTCGTATTCGATCAACGCCACGTTCAAATACTCGGGCCTCAAACCGACCGACTTCATGTCTCTGGGCACCATCGTCGAGATGAAATTTGGCGACTGGAGCTTCCTCGGCTGCGTCCAAAACGATCCCAAGGCGAAGGCGAACAGCAAGGGCGGCTCCGCGAAGCTGACCGCCGACAACGGCGACGTGGTGACGCTGCGCTGGGACACGAAGAAGCTGACGGTGTCGGTGAAAAGCAAGCAGCCGCTCAACTCCGGCGAGAACATTTTGGATCTGAGCGGCCAGAACGCCGCCGTGTCAGGCACTCTTGGCGACGCCTTGATCGCCTTCGACATCACCGTCTGGACCAGCAACCTCCCCTACTCCGGCAAGGCCAAGATTGACAGCAAGGGCTACCAGTCCTGGAACGCGAAGGGAGAGAACTAAGCCCCACACACGCCTGAGGATAAAAGCAAGTACAGTCAACCTGATGATGGGAAATGCCATTGTGGGAAATTGCAGCCAATCTTAGTCATAATCTTGATCTTAATCATAATCTCCGAGGGATTAAGATTAGGATTACGAATAAGATCAAGAAAAAAACGACACCACCTTTTTCCTTACCTCTTGTTGATTCGTGAGGCGGGTCAGGGATTTTGAAGTCAAGTGGGGCGCGGCACCCTCCACGCCATGGAAATTCGGTGCAAAAGGTGTTGCGTCCGCGAAAGACACAGCCTTTATCCAAAACTCCAGAAACTGGCAAGTCGGCTTCCGCTCGTTCTCTCACGACATAACGCCAATCCTTCTTTCCCCGAGGAACCGCAATGCAAAGAACGCTTCTCCCGTTGGTGGTCATTCTTTTTCTGTGTGTCAGCGTCCGGGCGGATGAGGACAAACTCGCGGACGAATTCCTCAATCCACCGGATTCCGCGAAGCCGCACACGTGGTGGCACTGGATGAACGGGAACATCACGAAGGAGGGCATCACCGCGGATATCGAGGCGATGAAGCGCGTCGGCATCGGCGGCGCGCAGATTTTCAACGCCGCCGAGGGCATCCCGCCCGGCCCCGTGCTGTTCAACAGTCCAGAATGGCGGGCGCTGGTCAAGCACGCCGCCGCCGAGGCTGACCGACTCGGACTTGAACTCTGCATCCACAACTGCGCCGGCTGGTCGTCAAGCGGCGGCCCCTGGAACACGCCGGAACATGCGATGCAGATCGTGGTCACGAGCGAGCAGAACGTGCGGGGACCGGCACGATTTGACGGCATGTTACCCAAACCGCAGACGAAACTCGACTATTACCGCGACATCGCCGTGCTGGCGTTTCGAACGCCGTCCACCGAGAAGACCCGGCTGAAGGATGCCGCGCCGAAGATCACCACCAGCAAAGCGGAAACGGACGGAGCGGCACTGGTGGATGGCAATCCCCGCACGACCCTGGAACTGCCGGCTCCTCAGGCGCGGCAGCCAAGCTTCATCCAGTTCGAGTTCGCGCAGCCGTTCGCCGCACGAGCCGTGATAGTGACGCCCGGCCCGGGCATGCGGGGCTGCCGGGGACAAATCGAAGTGTCCGATGATGGGCGGGAGTTCCGTCAGGTCGATTCCTTCACGATGCCGAACGGTTCGGAAAAGCAGACATTCGCGTTCGCTCCGGTTTCGCCGCGCTACTACCGCATGGCGTTCGCCAACACGGATCAGCGGATGAGACAGATCTCCCTCGCGGAAATCGAATTCTCGCCACGGCTATCCTACGACAACGTGTCGGGCAAAACCTTTCTCGAACGCAGCGGCGACTACCACCCCGTCCCAACAAAGGACTTCACACCTGCCGAAGTCATCCAATCGGCACAGATCGTTGATCTCACAAATCGGATGACGGCGGAAGGAAAACTCGTATGGGACGCGCCGGAAGGCGACTGGACGATTCTGCGCATCGGCCACACGCCCAATGGACGGAAAAACCATCCCGCTCCGGCGGAGGGAATCGGCCTCGAATGCGACAAACTCAGCCGGGAGGCGGCGCAGGCGCATTGGGATGGCCTGATGAGCAAACTCGCCACAGAGCTCGGTCCACTGACCGGAAAGTCCTTCAATAATGTCTTGATCGACAGCTACGAGGTGGGCTCGCAGAACTGGACCCCGAAGTTCCGTGAGGAGTTCGCCACGCGGCGCGGCTACGATCTCGCCCGCTTCCTGCCGGTGCTGACGGGACGCGTCGTGGACAGTCCGGAAATCACGGAACGGTTTTTGTGGGACTTCCGTCGCGTCATCGCCGATCTGTTCGCCGAGAACTACTCCGGCACGTTCGCCCAAATGGCGCACCAGGCCGGTATGCTCTACTCCGTCGAGCCGTATGGCAATTGTCCGAGCGATGACCTGCAATATGGCAGCTACGCCGACATTCCGATGAGCGAGTTCTGGCCCGGTGGCGGCACCGATCCGGGCAACGCGAAACTCGCCGCGTCCGTCGCGCATGTCAACGGCCGGAAATTCGTCGCCGCGGAAGCGTTCACCGCCTCGCCCGAGCAGGGCAAGTGGCTCAAAGATCCTTTCTCGCTCAAGGCGCAAGGCGATGTCGTGTGGTGCGCCGGCGTGAATCGGTTCATCTTCCACCGCTATGCGCACCAGCCGTGGACACAGCCAACGCGCTTCCCCGGCATGACGATGGGGCAATGGGGCACGCATTTCGAGCGCACCGTTACCTGGTGGGAGCAAAGCGCCGCTTGGCTGAAATATCAGGCGCGTTGCCAATACCTGCTGCAATCCGGCTTGTTCGTCGCGGACGTTTTGCTCTACTGCGGGGAAGACGCACCCAATAGTCTGCGGACGGGCGGCGTGCCGAAAGGCTACGACTACGACGGCTGCGACACCGGAACTCTGCTCAACCGCATATCGGTCAAGGATGGAGGGCTCATGCTGCCGGACGGGATGAGCTACCGGATGATGGTACTGCCGGACAGCGCGTCGATGACGCCGCGGGTGCTGCGCAAACTTCGCGAGCTTGCCGCCACCGGCGCGACCATTCTCGGCCCGAAACCAACCACGTCGCCAAGCCTAACTGACTACCCGCACTGCGACGAGGAGATCCGAAAACTGACGGCAGACTGGAGCGTCATATCGGATAAATCAATCGGTGAGGTTCTCTCCTCTCTCGGTGTGAAGCCTGACTTCGAGTTCACCGGCCCGCAAGGCGCGCAGCTCCATTTCATACACCGCAAGGCGAGCGACGCGGATGTGTACTTCGTCGCCAGTCCGCGCACGCTTCCCGAGGATTTTGTCGCCTCGTTCCGAGTGGCCGGCGCGCAACCCGAACTCTGGCATCCCGACACTGGACGCATCGAGCAATGCGCCGTCTGGCGTGAGATCGACGGCCGCACGGAAGTACCGCTGCGCCTCGATCCCGCCGGTTCGGTATTCGTTGTCTTCCGCCACCCGGCAAACGGCGATCATCTCGCCGCGGTCCAGCGAACCGGCCCCCCTGTCAGCCGCAGCGAGAAGCCGAATGACCTGGTGATCACCAAGGCGACGTATGGCGCATTCGCGGAGGTCGCCGACGGATGGGTGGATGTGACGTCGCTGGTGAAAGAACTGCAGGAGCCTCGCAAGATTCCTGCCACCAACGATTTCGCCAATGCGGATCCGGTGCAAAACTGCATCAAGGAATTGCGTGTGGACTTCCTGCTCGATGGCAAAGCCGGCAGCAAGACCGTCAAGGAAGGGCAGACGTTGGAGCTGCCCTCCGAAGCGGTGGTGACCCGGGCGAGGTACGGGGTACTGCCGGATGAAAACGAACCGCAGGCGCGGTCGGTGGACGTGACGGCGAAGCTTGCCGCATGCGTCCACGACGGCGTGGTGAGCGCCACCGCGGACAACACGCTGGCCGCCATCGATCCAGCACCCATGGTCGTGAAGGAGTTGCGTGTTGAATACACACTCAACGGCGTGCCTAAAACGGCTCGAGTCGGGGAGCATCAGGTACTCACGCTGCCGGACGACGTCAGCTCCGGGCGGGCGACTCCGGCGCCATTTGAGGTCGGGGTAAAAGAACTGCTCGCCAGGGCGCCGGGACAATTCACGTTCACGTTCGCCTCGGGACGGACGACCACGCTTGATGTCGCAACTGCGCCGCCGCCAGTGGAACTCGCCGGTCCGTGGCAGGTGAGCTTCCCGCCCAACTGGGGCGCGCCACCCGAAATCACGCTCGAAAAGCTGATCTCGTGGACCGCCCACGCCGGCACGGGAGTGAAGTATTTCTCCGGGACCGCGACATATCGGCAACAGTTCCAGTTCGACGTTTCCAACCGCAGCTCTCATGTCGAACTGGATCTGGGCGCGGTGAGAAATCTGGCGGAGGTCAGATTGAACGGCAAGGACCTCGGTGTGCTGTGGAAATCACCCTTCCGTATTGATGTAACCGACTCCGTCCGCTCCGGAGCGAACGATTTAGAAGTGCGGGTGACGAATCTATGGGTCAACCGACTGATTGGCGACGAACAACTGCCGGAGGACCGCGAGTGGGCCGGCATACGCCTGAAATCATGGCCGCAGTGGGTGCTCGACGGGAACCCCAGCCCCACGGGACGGCTGACGTTCACGACATGGCATCATTGGAAGAAGAACGACCTGCCGATAGAGTCCGGCCTGCTCGGACCGGTGACCGTGCAGGAAGTCATGCGCTATCCAATTCCTTGAGCATATAGAGGAGTTGTTATTTCGTGCGCCAGGTCTTATCCCCAAGGGGATACCCATCGTAGCCCAGGGCAAGCGAAGCGCCGCCCTGGGTGGTGGCGGCAAAGTGTTTGAAGGCTGAAGGCCTTCCACAAATTGCGCCGGGATGTCATTGTGCAACCCCTACAGGGTTGTTGGAATAGGGATGCGTTGACCTGGGGCGGATGCCCCAGGCTACGATGGAGTTGCCCCTGTGGGGCGTAACGGCAGTTCGGCCCGGCCGCAGCGGCCGAATACGTTCAATACACCTTCCTCGACCTACACTATCCATCACACGTCGGTCGCCCCGGGGAAGCCGGGACCACCGGCACCCACGTAACCGCCGCTGGCGCCGCGCGCCGAATCCGTCACCCAGAAGGAATAAAGATCGCCGCGCTCCTGGCAGAAACGAAAGCGCACGGCTTGTCCGCGGAGCGAGGCCAGGTCGGCCCCTTTCCAGCGAATCTCCGCGCAGGTGCTGTTGCCGCGGAATGACACACAGTCTTTCGTCCCGAACCCCGGTATGGCTTCACCATCAATGCCGACGACCTCCACGGCGAGTTTCGAGCCGACGGTGTTGGCGTTGACGAACAGGCGGCTTCCCTTGAAACGCACCGGCCGCGTCAGCAAGGCGGCACCAGGAAAGCGTCCACGCATGGAGGCGAAGCCGTCTCTCCGCAGCTTCGCAAGTCCCACCGCGCCATTAGCATACGTGCCATTGACATACCATGTGCCTCCGACACGGTCGGGGTCGCCCGCATAGGCGGAATAGTAGAACCACACCTCGTCACCCACGACATGACACATGCCCGCGCTGGACTCCACGTAGCCATATTCCCATGATCCCGGCTCGCGGCGCGCGCCGATGAATGAACGGCGGTCAGGCCGCTGCCAGTGGAAGCCGTCGCGGCTGTAGCCTACTGTGAGCTCGGTCAGCTTCGGCATGCCGAACTTCTCGCCGATGTGGTTGGGCGGCCCTCTCAAAATTTGATGAAAGCCGATGAGCACGCTTTCGTAGGCGATCGCATCAAGGTTGTAAAGCTCCGGATAACAGTCGACGCCATGGTCCATGCAATCGGCGCGCGTCCAGTGCCGCGGCTCGCCCCTCGTCCATGCGCCGCTGCGCAGGAAGTCGCGGTGCTCCATGTAGAACCGGCTGCGCCACGCGGTGGGATGCCAGGCGCGGATGCTCTGAACCCATGTGCGCCGGAATGGATTATAAAACATGGTGCTGCGATCGTCCATGTCGCCGGTCACCCCTCGCCTGCTCCAATGGATACCATCCGGCGAGGTCAACAGAATCCCAGGAAACGTGTTTTTGCCCGGAGGATTCGGCTCACGCAGCAGCATTTTGAACCGCTCCGCCGGATTTGCCGTTTCGTAGTCGATCACCACGCTACCCGAGTCGGGATGCAGGTCGAGCGGCAGGCACAGGTTGGTGCCGGGAACCACATCCAACTCAGGCCGTTCCCAGCGCACGCCATCCACGCTTGTCGCATAGGCCAGGTGACCAAGGTAGCCGGTCATGTACCACATCTTGAAGAGTTGGTCCTTGCCGTCAAACCACACCCCGCCGCACTTGGCGACCGCGCAGGCCGGGTACGCCGGATCAAGTTCCTCGGCGCTTTGCGGAAAGAGTACCGGGTTGCACGGATGCTTTACTGGCTGGTGGAACGCCCGCGTCATCGTCGTCGCGCCGGCGTCCACCAGAAAGTCATCTACGAAAAGCTGCCGTCCGACATCGATCGGCACGACCGCCGGTGGCGTCTCAAGATACGGCACCCGCTGAGGCTGCGCACTTTCAAGATTCATGTCTTTTGGCGGCCACTCGTCGGACAGCACGATCCCGTTATACAGCGTCTCACTCATTCGGTTGGTCTCCTCGCCTGTGGTTCATGCCTTGATTGTAGCCATGCTTGCCCTTGGATGCTATAGTACAATCGGGACATGATTTGCATTATACGGACAGTCTTCCACACATGAAATGGAACAATTACGGACTTGGCGGCGCATTGCGCGCCAAAGAGGGAGCCGCTCGGGCGATGCACGCGCGGAACACGCGGTATGCGGAGGCGGTGCGTCGGGACGGCGCGCTGACCGTTGGGCCGCTGGAGCTGACAACCAAGGTCTTCCAAGAGTTTTACGAGCCGGTTCCCAAAACGACGGGCTACCACATCCAGGACCAGGTATACGAACTGTCCGTGATGGCGCACGGCCGGATGGAGTACCACATCAAGGACGACGTGTTCGAACTCGACGCCAACCGGGGCGACTGGATCTTCATCCCCACAGGGCTCATCCACTGCCGTACCTGCGTCCAGGCTCCGGCTGTTATTTTGGGCTATCTGTTCGAGGTCCGTCCGACGCGCGGCGGCACCTGGACCGTCGAGCGCCTCAACAAGGCGATCGAACGCGCCGGCTTCTATTTCCGCGGCAACGCCGAACTGGCCCGGATCCGCAAGGAGATGATCGGGGAGTTGGAGTCAGACCGACCTCTCGGCGTCATCCGTCTTTCCCGACTCATTCAAGACCTGCTCCTGTGCTTGCTCCGTCACGCCCTGCCAGACCTCGACGCCAGCGGCGTGGCCGCGGAGGACGGATACGGCATGACGCTCCGGCTCATCGACTCCTACCTCGAGGAGCATATCTCCGCCCCCATTCTCCTTGAAGATGTCGCCGCCCATTGCGGATTGAGTCCCCGTCATGTCAACCGCCTGTTCACCAAGGCCCGGGGCACCTCACTCGGCAAACACATCACGGAGCTCAAGATGCGGCTGGCACGGCGGGAGGTTGAAGCAAGCTCCGCGCAGGTCAAGCAGATCGCCGCGGGACTGGGATACGACAACGTCAGTTATTTCAACCGCGTGTTCAAGAAGACCTTTGGCGTCACTCCCCTGTCGCTGCGGAAGTGACGAATGAGGTCTCTTCGGTCACTCGGAAACCTCCACCGCCACTGGCCCGAGCAGGCCAGACGTCAGCTCGCCCCGATAGCGTGTCGGAATGGTTAGATAGTGGTTGGCGAGGGTGTTGAACACCAGAATCTCGATTCGATTTTCGCCGGACTGCACCTGTTTTGAAATGTCCACGCGCCATGGCGGCGCGACGCGAATGCCCGCAAGCTGTCCATTGACGCGAACTTCCGCCGTGGCGACGACTTTGCCCAAATCGAGAGTCACCCCTCCGGAAATTTGCGTGGCCGTCAACGTCACGGTTTTCCGATACCATGCGCCGCCGGAGTAGCATTCCAGCGCCCCCGTCTTCGACCAATCGCCAAGCGGGGCGCAACCGCTGCCGCACTCCAACCGCACCGGCTCCGGAAAAACCGCCGCTCCGCTGAAACCGGTTTCCGGGACCACGCGCAATGCGACCACAGCCGGGCGAGCGCACGGCGCGGCCGCCTCGTAACGCCCCTGCCCCGCCACCCGCATGGGCTGGCCGTCCACCCACGCCTCCACGACTCCCTTGACGGCAACCGTCATCGCCCGCAGGCCGGGTGGCGCGGTGAAACGGAACCACTCGGCCGGCGCCGCGGCGGCGCGGGCGTCGAATCGGATCACCGCCGGATCGTCGAACCAGCTCATGGACAATGGCGTCCGCAGCGGCGACTTTACGTCAACACCATCACGTCTCATGACGAAATAGCCGCGGCCAGCATGGTCATAACGGACAAGAAGGGGATTTGCTCCGGCCTTCAGCGACACGGGCTGCCGCGCATCCCCGAGTCGTTCGCCGTTCAGGTACACCGCCGCCGGCGTCAGCACCTCGGACGCATGCGGCTTCACCCCATCTTGCCGCGAACTGACCACGACGCGGGCTGTCGTCCGGCTGTCGACCGTCGCGCTCGTCCAGAGGTAATATCTGCTCCCCGCCTCCTCGGCCTCATATTTGTACTCGTTCCGCGCCTCGCCGCGTGTGCCCAGACAAAGGAAATGGTCGGTAACGTTTTCCTTCAAACCATGCCAGCCTTGATGCCCAGGGTCTCCCTCGAGCCCCTGCCGCCAGGAAAAGCTATAGGGACGCCACGTAAACGACGCGCCATCCGCAATGATAGGCTCATCAGGGGTGACCTGCGCAAGCTGCGCCAACACCAGCTCGACCGCGTCACCCACGCCAACCGGAACCGGCCCCAGCAGCCAGAATTGCGGTCCGAAATCGTACGTGACCCGTTCCCAGTTGTGATCGTCAAATTTCGCCTCCCTCCACGCGCTCGCGTCGCCGTGTTCGACGGCGTGACGAAAGATGCGCGCCTCGGGGCCGATGATCTTGTCAGCGCGCCCATCCGCCGCGGCGGATTCAACCATGAGAGAAACACCACCGCTCCCGGAAATGACGCAGGGCGCGTCCGGCTTCGCCGCACTCCCGTGGGCGCACTTTGGTTTTGTGGTCGTTTGTTTCATGGGAGCGGGCAGGCGGAAGTCACCGTAGCGGTTATCCATGGTCGGTTTGAGTTCGAAGTCCCAGTCGCCCTCCACAAGAATTCGACGCGTCTGACGTTCCTGAAGTGGCGGCGGATTTTCGTGTTGCGGTCCAGGAGTGAATACCACAACCTGAGCCTCGTAGCTCTCCAGCGGCAGCTCCACCTTCGTACCAGTGTCCGTCTCGCCCAGCACGCGCAACGGCCGAGTCTCGCCGGTCCACGGATCCCACAACTCAGCCCGCCCCTTGGTGCGAAACTCAACCATGGAATTCTTTGGCGCGTCCATGACCAGGTAGACATCGCGGGGGCCAATCTTACGGTGAAGCGAGCGGACAGGCTTCGCCGCGATGGTGTCGGGGATGAAGGCGCCGAGGATCGCGGCGGGCGCGTCAGACGGTTTGGCCAGACGGTTCTTCGCGGAGAAGGTGGCGGCCACCAAGGCGTCAAGCTCCTTGTCGTCGCGGCCGGCGCGGTCACTGGCGAACGGCAACGCGCCGACGCTCAAGACAAGGCCGCCAGCTTTGCCGAAGCCCTCCGCCTTCTCAAGAGAGGACCAGCGCGCGGCCTCCATCGACGGGAAAATGAGCGCGCGGTAGGACGAGTCGGCAACCTCCAACCGAGCGCCGCGAAGCTGCGCGCGGGCAAGCGAATCGGCGTCCACGAACTCGAAGTTGACGCCGGCGGTCATCAGGGCGCGGGCGGTGTCGAAGGCGGTCTCGGTCGCCTTCTTGCCGTCAAGCCCGGCCTCGAACGGCGCGACCGGGTAGAGCACCGCGACATCACAGACGAAGTGCCCTTGGCTCATCAGATAGGAGAGCCGTTCGAAATACTTCAGGAAGACGCCCATGTGCTCCCAGTACGGCATCCGGAAATGGTAGCAGGGCGGTGCCCATTCCCACAAGGAGCCGTGCGTGCTGTAGTAGAGTCCGTGCAGGTTCAACAGCGTGCAACCGAAGAGATAGTTCTCACAGGTGGCCTGCATCAACCGCTCCGGCGCGGCGCCCCATCCCAGACTATGATACCCCTCTAGCCAGACGCGCGGCCGACGGTAGAGGCTGGCGATGGACGAGGAGACTTTGCCCTTGATCAAATCGGCGTGGCCGCCGGGGGTGTCATGCCCTGGAGCGGTATACCACCGCGTGGCACGGAAATAATCCCCGAATTCCACCGGATTCAAACCGCGTCCCGCAGAGTCGCAGGCGAAAATCAGGCCACGCGAGGCGTGCCATTGGTAGATCGGCTGGAAATAGCGCTCCTCCATCAAGGCCATGCGCACATCGGCGTAGTCCATGCGGATCTTGGGGGTGGAGGGGCCGCAGTCGCGCCAGAGAGCCGGCAGCGCATCGAGGACATCATACCCTTTGCGTTTTTTGAACTCGTCCGCGAAGTCCGCGCTCCAGACGTGCGCTCCCGCGCCGACCTGCAATTCGTCGTTGAAGAAATAGTTCAACCCCTTTGACGACTTGTCGGAGGCGGCGTCCTGGAAACGCTGGTAGAAATCGCGGACGACAATCTCGCCCACGCCGGCCAGCAGAGGATTGAGCGTGTTCGTTTGCCGTTCGGCGCGCGTCAACCACAGCTCCCATTCGCCGTCCGGCGCAGTCCAGGCGAGTTTGCCGTCACGGATCGACGACATCACATCAATCCCGCCGGAAAGTTTTCCACTATCGACTCTAAAGGCCTGCGCGGCAACCAGATCGGCCGGCGTTTCCACCTCAACAAATTCGCCGGTTGCGAGTCTCCGCCGCGGCAGCGGAGAAAGCTTGAACGCATTCAGTTCCGGCTTCGAATAGAAAAGCTTCCGGAACAGGTTGTCCGCCCCAGTCCAGTCGAGGGTGTAGGTGCTCAGACCAATGCCCATCCCTCGGGAGCGGCACTCCTCGGCGACTCGGTTCCAGACACGCCACCAGGCGTCGCTGAAGATTGGCGGCTCCGCCGCGTACGTCGGCCACCCCGGCGTGTCCTCGTGCGCATAGTTGACCTGCACGCCACTGACGCCCTTCTGATGCAACTGCTCGATCTGCCAGATAAGCCGCTCCGTGTCGAGTGGGTCGCCGGTCCACCACCAGAACGGCACCTCCCCGTATCCCGGTGGAGGATTACGGAACCCCGGCAGGACATCCAAATCTTGGGAACGGGCGGGAAAACCGATGCCGTCCGACGCCGAGAACGGCACCTCCCCCGGCACCTTGCCGACGTCCGCGCCTGCACCCACGCCCAGCGATACAGCCATACTCATTACATAACCTTTCAAAAACCGTTTGCGTGCGACAGACATCGATCCGCCCCTCTTTCTTAGGAATGCCGACGGCATTTGTCATCCTACTACCTATATCTTAAGAGCCACCATTTCGCATGCTTTATTCATTGTCCGTCTCGCATTCTACGTAAAAATCTTTTGGAATAGTTCATGTCGCATGCACGTCATATCCGTAGGTTAGGTACGGAAATGAATATCCAAGCCGGTCCGTCTGGTGTGACAACGAGAGAAAAATGAGCCTGGCTTTTATGCATAGTTTGGTTGCGGCCTCGCACCGCCTTTGATTTCAGGTTTTACTAATATGAGGGCCGGTATATAGTATTCCGGGTAGCAAGTAGTCGTTTCCATATCTTTCGAGGAGGTTTGAAAGGAGAGCTTTTCCCCCATGAAAATTTTGACCATCAACGCTGGCAGTTCGTCCCTCAAGTTCACCATCTTCAACATCGAGGACGAAGCGATGCTCGCCAGCGGCCAGGTCGAGCGTATCGGCCTGAAGGATCCCCGCCTGCTCTACAAACGAGCCGACGGCGTCAAATGCGAAGAGAAACCTGCGATATCGTCCTACATCGACGCCGTCAAGATCGTCTGCGACAAACTGGTCGACAAGGACGTCGGCGTGTTGAAGGATCTGTCGGAAGTCAAGGCGATCGGGCACCGCGTCGTGCACGGCGGCGAGAAGATGACGAAGCCCGTTCTGATCGACGCCGGCGTGCGGAAGGTCATCAAGGACTGCTTTTCCCTCGCTCCCCTCCACAACCCGCCGAACATGACCGGCATCGAAGCCTGCGAGCAGATCTTCCCCGGCGTGCCCAACGTCGCCGTCTTCGACACCGCCTTCCATCAGTCGATGCCTCCCGAGGCGTACCTGTACGCCATTCCTCTTGAAACCTACAAGCAACATGGCGTGCGCCGCTATGGCTTTCATGGCACCTCGCATCATTTTGTGGCGAACTCGACCGCAAAATTCCTCGGGAAGCCGCTGGAATCTCTTAAACTGATCACGTGCCATTTCGGTAACGGCTGCAGCATGGCCGCCGTCGACAAGGGCAAGGTGGCAGACACGACGATGGGAATGACGCCACTCGAGGGCCTGGTCATGGGCACGCGCTGCGGCGACATCGACCCCGCCGTCGTGCTCCGCCTGATCGGGGAGATGGGCATGAGCCCGGCGGAGGTCGACACCTTCCTGAACAAAAAATGCGGCTTGCTCGGCGTCGCCGGCATCAACAGCAGCGACATGCGCGACATCATCAACGCCGCCGACGGCGGCAACGAGCAGGCGGGACTGGCGTTGAAAATATTCGTCCGGCGGATCGTCAAATACATCGGGGCCTACGCCGCGCTGCTCAATGGCGCCGACGCCGTGGTGTTCACCGGCGGCATTGGCGAGTACAGCGCCGTCGTGCGGGCGAAGATACTCGACTATCTCGGCGGACTCGGTCTCCACCTCGACAAAGAGGCGAACGAGGCGTGCAAAGGGCGTCAGGGCATCATTTCGACCTCCAACAGCTCATGGAAGGCGATCGTCACCCCGACAAACGAGGAACTGATGATCGGCCTCCAAAGCTATGCCGTACTCAAGGAGAAGAAATTGCTGTAATGGATCAAACGCAGATCTTCGCCATTGAGAGACCGCACCCCAGTCTACTGAAGGTGTATGTGGCGCGCGCCATGCTCACCGGCCCCGCCCTGGTGTTCACGCTTCCCGTGATGCTCTGTCGTTATTACACGCTGCGGTACCGCTTTGACGCGTCGGGCATTCGCCTGAGATGGGGCTTGATCTTCCGTCGGGAGGTCAACCTGAGCTACTCGCGGATTCAGGACATCCACCTTGTCTCGGGGGTCATCCAGCGATGGTTTGGCCTCGCGGACATTCAAGTCCAGACCGCCTCGGGCAACGCGCAGGCCGAAATGCTCATCGAGGGCGTCCCTGAGTACGAGGAGCTCCGGAATTTCCTCTATTCGAGAATGCGCGGGACCTCGACATCGAGCGACGCGCCCGCGGATCACCGCGACGCGCCGGAGAGCGAGCCGGCGGCCCCGGTCCTCATGGAAATCCTCGCCGAGATCAAGGCGGCCCGCGCCGTGGTCGAGAAGTTCGTTGAGAGCAGAAACGGCGGGCAATGAGGATTCGACGGAATCCTATTCGATGGGAAAGATGTGAAATTGAATAGTACCGAAAACAATCTTGTCCCAGAAATTGTTTTCTCTGCTATTTCATCACCGCACTGCGACAGCGTTGATATCACATGCGACAGACACAGGACATATTAGGAACTTGCATGCTCGGACTACCCAAGAGAATGATCACCAGCATCCTGCGGGTGCCTCCCGAGCCCGCCGACCCAAGAGGCGCTCCGGGAAGCCTCAGGGTCTTCCCCGTATCCCCCCGGTACTTCCACTACCGCCTCGTGCTTTGGTCCTTCCGGCAGATGATCGCCTTCCTCGGCCTGGTGGCGGGGCTTGCCTTCTTCTGCGCCATGGAGGTGGGCGCGGCTCCCAGCGCCTTCGCCCTTCTGCTGCCCATCGCCACATGCGCCCTGGGGCTGTTCTCCTTCTGCGTCCACGCGCTCTTCTCCTTCATCGTCCTCCGCCTCGACTACGAGCTGCGCTGGTACAAAGTGACCGACCGCAGCCTGCGCATCCGCGAGGGCGTGCTTTCGGTGAAGGAGTTCACGATGACCTTCGCGAACATCCAAGACATCTCGATCACGCAGGGACCGCTCCAACGTCTCCTGCGCATCGCCGACTTGAAAGTGGAGTCCGCGGGCGGCGGAGGAGGCGTCCACGGGGCAGAAAACGCCGACGCGCCGACCACCGAGCACCACACGGCGTATTTCAGAGGCGTCGACAACCCCGAGGAGATACGGGACTTCATGCGCGAACGACTAAAATCCTACAACGACCAAGGACTTGGCGGCGGCCCAGAGGAATTGCTGGCGCGGCGCGCCCACCATCTGCCCGCGGCGACGGACGCCATCTCCACCGAGGCCCTGCCCCTCCTCACAGCAATCAAACAGGAGCTTGTCCTTTTCAGGCGCGCAATGGAGCGCGCCTGCGGCTCATGAAGAACGCAGCCGGCTTCGCCGGGACCGGTTTCAGGTTTCAGGGTTCTGGACTGAACACCTCTGCGTTGCCTCAACTCATTCGAGATTCGTTTTCCCCCCTGAACCCTGAACCCTGAACCCTGAACCCTGAACCCTGAACCCTCGTTACCCAACACATGCGCACAATCCTCATCATCAAGCCAAGCAGCCTCGGTGACGTCATCCACGCCTTTCCGGCGTTCGAGCTCATCAGAGCCCACTGCCCCGACACGGTGGTCGACTGGGTCATCAACTCCGAGTTGGCCCCTTTGCTCGACTACCTCGGCTCTCCGCTTGACCGGGTGATCCCCTTCCCCCGCGGGAAGATGAAGACGATCGCGGCGGTGCCCGCCACGTTGACGCTGACGCGCCAACTCCGCGCCCGCCGCTACGACGCGGTGATCGACCTTCAAGGACTGCTGCGCAGCGCCTTCATGGCGAAGGTCGCCACCGCCCCGGTGAAAGCCGGTTTCGCCCATCCGCGCGAACAAGGCGCCGCACTGTTCTACAACGAACGATTCACACCGCCCCAAGAGCTTGCGCACGCGGTCGAGAAAAACGCCTATCTCGTCAGCAAAACACTCGGTCTGGCCTACTCGGTCCCGCAGCCCTCCCTGCCGGAGAATCCCGTCCACGCCGCGGCGCTAACGGGGATACTCGCGGACAAGGGGATCAACGGCGACGCACCCATCGTCGCCATCGCCCCGGGAGCGAGGTGGCTCACGAAACGCTGGGCGCCGGCCTTTTTCGCCGAAGTGCTCGACCGTGTCCATCAGGCCCGCGGCGACCTCCAGTTCGTGATCATCGGCAGCCGCGCCGAGGCGCCGCTCGGAGAGGAACTGCTCACGGCCTGCGCGACAGCCCGTCCCTTCAACCTCTGCGGCGCGACCAGCTTTCCCGCCCTCTTCGAACTGCTCCGCCGCTCCCGTCTGCTTCTCTGCAACGACAGCGGTCCCATGCACATCGCCGCCGCGCTCGGCGTCAAGGTCTTCTCCCTCTTCGGCCCCACCTCCCCCGGACGCACGGGGCCATATGGTGGCTCCCCCACGCTTTTCCAGCACAACTGCTCTTGCATCGAATGCCTCAAGCGATATTGTTATAATGATAATCTTCTCGAATGCCAGAAGGGAATTGCGGCGTCGAACGTCTCAGACGCAATCATCAACTTTCTTGAGGTCCGACAGCGTCCGTCATGAAAAAGAACACCGTCCTCTTTCTCGCTCTCACCGCCGCGCTGCTCACCGCCTCCGCCGCTCAGGCCCAGTTTTCCCTCAAAATCCAGCTTGACCGCAAGACCTACCTGCAATACGAGCAAATCTACACCAAGGTGACCTTGCGGAACATGAGCGGACACCCTCTGGCGTTCGGCGACAACCCGCAACTCAAAGGCGATCTCATGTTCGAGTTCGAGACGCCCGACGGCAAGCCGCCGGAACTGATCGAGACCACCTACTCCCCCCTTTTCGGTCAAGTGATTGAACCCGGCGAAACCACCTCCGTCGTCATCCCCCTCCTTAGGCTCTACAAAATCAGGGCGGTGGGGAAATACAAAGTCACCGCGCTCATCCAGCACACCCAACTCGCCGACAAATACAAGTCCGACCAATCCGTCGACTTCAGCGTCACCAACGGCTTAAAGGTCTGGGAGACGACCGTGGGCGTTCCGTCCATCAAAGAGGAGGACATCGCCGTCGACGAGAAGATCAAGACGCGCAAATTCAAGATCGTCACCTTCTACGACGGCATCGACAAGATTTACAGCCTGATCGTGGAGGACGACCTGCGTATCTACGGGATCACCAGGATCGGCTTCGACATCGGCAACGGCCCTCCGGCAAAGGAAATCGACAGGATGAGCAAAGTCCACATCCTGGCTCAGGCAGGCCCCTCCGTCTATTCCTATTACGTCTATGACATCAACTGCAATCTCGACGAGAAGAACGTGTTTGTCAGCACCCAGACGTCAACGCCGACCCTCGTGCGCGACCCGAAAAACGGATCCGTCGTCCTCGCCGGCGGCAAGAAGGGCGTCCTGGGCGTCGATTTCATCGAGGTGGAAGGCAAGCCCAAACTGAACGACAGCCCCGATCTTCTCAAACAGCCCTCCCCTTAGTTATTTCCGTTTCGAGCGCCATGCCTCATCATTGTGTAAAATTAGCGTGCAATTGGTGTGGCGTCCGTAGGCCGGAAACGGAAATAACTTTATAGGGAATACCGCCAAAGGCTTAGGACATTTTAGGAAATAAAATACTGCGATGCGCTACGCCATCCTCTCCGACATCCATGCGAACCGTCAGGCGCTGAACGCCGTTCTGGCCGACGTGCGCGAGATCGGCTATGATCAGATCATCTGCCTTGGCGATCTGGTCGGTTATGGTCCCAGTCCCGCCGCCGTCCTCGAAAAGGCGCACTCGTCGATCCATAACTTCGTGATGGGCAACCACGACGCCGTCCTCAGCGGCAAGCTCAGCCCCGACGCGTTCAACGACAGCGCGAGAAAAGTCATCGAGTGGACCGCCCAGAAGGTGGGCCCGAAGGCGGCGGAATTCCTCGGAGGATTCCCGTATATTTTAGAGGGGGACGACTTCTGCTGCGCACACAGCGACTTCGTCCACCCGAACCGCTTCGCCTACATGTTCGAGCCGTCCGACGCCGAGAAATCCTGGAGCGCCCGCAAGGAAAAGCTCCTCTTCGTGGGGCATACGCACGTGCCAGCCATCTTCGTCATCGGCTCCAGCGGCACGACGCATCTGATAAGCCCCGTCGACTTCCAGCTCGAGGAGGGCAAGCGCTACATCGTCAACCCCGGCTCCGTCGGCCAGCCCCGCGACGGCGACGCCCGCGCCAGCTACTGCGTCCTGGACACCATCAAGAACACCGTGTACTTCAGACGTGTCCCTTTCGACGTCGAGGCCTACAAGGAGGATCTCGCCACGAGCGGCATTCCTGTCACAGGCACCTACTTCGTCGAGATCTACGAGAACAAGATGCAGTTGCCCGTCAGAGATCTGCTTGACTTCACCCCACCCGGCGAGGCCCCAGCTCTCGACCTCCAACTCGAGACGCGCAAAGTCCAAGAGGTCGTCAAGTCGGCGAAACGCTGGAAGCTCTTCGGCGTCATCGCGTTGGTTCTGCTGATTATCACCGCCCTGCTCGCCGTCCATTTCGCCACTCGAACACCCCCCGCGAAGTCGCGCCAGTACGCGGCGACGGGGCTTCCCCCAACAATCCGCCCGACGACCGGCGAGCTTCTGCCGCCACCCAAAATCGTCGGGCAGATCACGGAGGCGAACCTGCTCGAGTCATGGTCGGTCGCCCTCCAAGACCACTCGCTCCAGTCGACCAGCACGGAGAAAGACGAGGCGGGAACGTTCTTCAGGATCACCTCGAAAAAACCGCTTGACCTCCTCCTCGCCTCCCTGCCGATCCCGGTGGGAAAGGGAGAAAAGCTCACCGTGAGCGCCTGTTTCGAGAAGATCGCCGTGAACGCCGGATCGGTGACCATGCTCGTCAGATTCAAAGGATCGAGCGGCCCCGAGACCCACGTCGTCAGCGACCCCATCTACTGGTCGGCCAAAGGCGGCAAAAGCAAATTCCCCACGCAGAACACCATCGCCCCGCCCTTCAAAGAATCCGGCACGGCAAGCTTCGTCCTGCAGTGCCAGGGCTTCCAGGGCGAATTCCTCCTCCGCGCCTCCTCGCTCCGCGTGAAAGAGCAGAAGACGAAATAGCTCCGATGACGCGTCTGCATGCCACCGGATTTGCCCTTCCCACTTTCACGCCCCCCGCTCACATGGAATATTCACCCCCATCAACGACAGATCGAGCGAATCCGCCAATCCGTCACGGTGAAAAGCCCATTCCCCCGATCTTCGTCCGGCGGATATGCGTCACAACGCCAAGCCAGACGATGCAAAAGAAAGGAAAGATTAGTTTCATCGGACGCTGCTTGTCCCGATACCGCCTCGCCACTTTGACGGCCCGGGCGTCATGGCGTCATACGGGCCTCCGCCTCCCGCCTCTCGCCCCTTGCGTCCGGGTGTTGATAAGGCTTAGCAGTTCGTTATGCTGCGGATTGTTGAAGATCTTGAAGATGGCTTTGTGGAGGATCTCGCACCGCCTGATCATCTCGCCCCGCTCCGGCCTGTCGTGGACGCGCTCCGGCGACGGGGGCGGCTGCCGCTGCAACAACCTCTCGAATCCCCCCTGCTCACCGACCAGCAACCGTAGCCTTTTGACCGCCGCCAGCGCCTCGTTGTCGGCGCATTCCGGATTGAGTACAAGCCTTAAAAGCTTCTCCGTCGTGGGATGCATAACCGCCTCCGGATTTCGGGGCAGGACTACTCCGATAGCCCTGGGAGCCCAGCTTGCGGCGATGCCATGTGTCACCGTCCGCATTGTTTTTGGAAGCTCGGGCTCCATCCCGGCCGGACGGCAGCAATGGCCGTCCCTGAGGCAAACGGACATACTGTCCGCTCTACTTATGGATATAGTGTAGCCCAAGGAGTGCGTGAACTCAAGTTCCAGAACCGATTCCCACGCAGAACATCTGGATGGATAGGCGTGTATCGGCGGCGGACGCGAGGAATGAATCGACCCCATGGGACGTATGCCTCATTGCGCAGTCAATTCCCGAAAAAATGGTTTTGTTTTGTCGGTGGCTCGAATCCCTGCGTAACAGCACCATATTTAATCTCAAACAATGCGGAGCTTGCCCGCAACCCAATTTATCGCCGCGCCTTTTCAGCGTTAGCCGTCCGATTGACCGGGCGGCCGGTCCGCCTTGTGTAAGGTGTGGTGTTGTTTGTTTCTTGTTATTTTCAAAGAAGTTGAGCTTTAAGTCGCTAAAGGCTCCTACGAGCATCCACTTAATCCATTTTGCGGAAAAGTCGAATGGCATTCTTCAAAACACGTGCAGATGTGAACGCAAGCAAAACCAGTTGGCGTCCCGTCCGGCTTCTATGGCTTTTGTCGCTTATTGTCGTGACTCAAGGGCTTTGTTCTTGCGCTCTTTTTGACAATGGCCATGAAGAGTTCACGGAGATGCTTGCAGGCGGGGGCAAAGCCGTGTATGACGGCTACAGGGACGAGACGGGCAAAACCGTGAGAGATGGCGTCTACCGGGTGTACACCGCCGGCGGCGACATTGTGAGCAAGGAATATTTCGCCCATGATATCCCATGCGGAACGTCGATAGGATGGGACAAAAGCGGACGTAAAGAATACGAGTTCACCTACAATGCCCAAGGGAAACCCGAGGGAAAAGAGGTGTATCTGGATCGTTTTGGCGACATGCGGGAGAGGGTTTTTAAGGATGGAATGCCTTGGGAGGGGACGTTCCACGCGCGGAACGAGGACACGGGCAACATCGTGCTTATGTTTTATAAAGACGGGGTGTTGACCAAAACGTCGAGTCCGTCAGCTAAAAATATTCGCCTGCTTCATGGATGTCCTGAAGATTGATTCTCGCAAGGGATTATTGTCAGGAATAAGTGCATGCTAAGGGAATTCAATGTCACCAGGTTTCAGGTGTCAGGAAGAGGCAAAGAAAGTTTTCTGTAACCTGAAACCCGAACACTGAAACCAAGTCGCGGGGGAAGCCCGCCTTATTTATTACGACTTACTGTCGACCACACTCACCGCGCCGCACCTCACGCAACGGACGACCTCGGTCACTTCGCCTTGACCGGAAAAGCGGAACATCCGCACAGCCGACCACTCGTGGGAGCAATGCCCTCCGAATAATGATCCCCAAAAACGCCTGAGCGCAGTTCTCATATAGCAGTCCTCGTCATTATTTATCCTTCATGTCCATCGGCACACGATGCGTCGATCGGCAACAACGTTTTACTCGCATAAGGCGTGCCAGTTTAAATTTTGGCGAGTCGGATTGCGGATTGGATTGATTCGATCCGACTGACGGGCGATATGAATATCGTCCGAAGAAGGATCGGAGCAATACGGACGCAAGACGCTCGTCCGCCGCGGCAGATTGCGATCTTTTACGTTTGGATTCGCATTCCTCGAAAGCTTCCGATACCGAGGTATCGGAAACCTCCCCGAATACAAACCATTCCTCAAAGAGTATGAAAGCGAACCTTCGAAGGGAACCTCCACAACGGTTGAGGATGGTTTGCCATAGGCGTGGAAAACGGCAAACTTCTCATCAGCGCGCCCACCTTCGTCGAGGTGATGTTCAACCATGAGAGAAACATGCGCCGTCCCGAAATGGCGCAGGGAGCGCGCTCACGTGGGCGCACTTAGGTCTTGTGGTGGTTTGTTTCATAGGAGCAGCGACAAAAGGAGTTGGCAGGGAAGCCGTCGTCAACGTGGTTTCCCCGCTCCTCCTTTACCTGAGACACTCCAGGAGACCACACTGTTATCCTTGGAGGTCTTCGTTGATTTTTTCCCGCCATAGGTGATCGTGCAGAGCGCGGTGGTGTCGCCGAAGTCGACCTCGCAAACGAGCTCCAAATTGCTCTGCTTGCCGTCGGCCTGGCTTGTCAGATCGACGATGTTGCTGCCTGAGTCTGGCAAGGGCTTCCCGACGACTTTCACATCCAGAATCTTGTTTTTGTTCCACGAGACGGTGACAGTCTCGATCGTGACCGTTTTGCCGCTGTCCGTTGACTCTGTCGTCGTGAAGGTCGCCGCTCCTCCCTTTGTCGGATCGGTGCGCTTCGATTTTACGGCGCCGGCCATGGTGGTGTCGAACTCATAGCTGTCTCCCAGCCAGACATGCACCGCCGTCGCCGCGTCGACCGTGGAAAGATCGAAGTCCTTTGGCAGCTGAATCTTCATCGAAAAGGAGTAGGCGTCCTTGGCGGTGACATAGTCGCCAAACTCCTTGTCGGTCTTGACCGTCTCGGTGTGGCTCGATCCCATTTTGGCGGAGATGACGGTCGCCTGCGAGGAGTCGCTGAAGTTCGCAGTGATGCTCATATCCTTCTTGACATTTTTGACGATCAGCGGGTTGTCTGCTCCCGTATAGTCGCCAGTCCAGCCCGCGAAGACGAAGCCGGCGTCCGGCACGGCGGTCACGGCGGCGCAGTTCTCGCCACTCTTAACCGTCTGGACTGTGACACCGGTCAGGGTGCCGCCGTCTCCCGTCAAGAAGGTCACGTTCCAGTAGCCGGCGGGTTTCGCCGAGAAGGTGGCGCTGATCTCCATGTCTTGCGCGACATTTTTTATGGTCAGCGGATTGTCTGTTCCCGTGTAGTCGCCAGTCCAGCCCGCGAAGACGAAGCCGGCGTCCGGCAAGGCTGTCACGGCAGTGCAGCTCTCGCCGGCGTTGACGAATTGGAAGGTGTCACCATCGATGGAACCACCGGTTCCGGCGTCAAAAGACACCACATAGTAGCTGGCGGCATTTACGCTGCCCTCCTTGGCTCCGAGAATGCTGGTCACGCCCGCGAACAAGACACATCCCGCCAAAACACCGATTACCGAACGCGAAAACTCTTTGTACATAGAATCACCCCGTACTACACATTCCGATTTTTATCATAGTATACGGAGCGGCAACGGGTTTTCGGCAGTGATTCGGAAGAATTTTGTGAAAAACGTGGTCAGCCAAGAAAGCGCGCCTTGAGCTCGTCGACCTGCTTCTGACTGATGGGAACCATCTCGCCGATCGCCCGTCCCGCGACGATGGCCCTCGCGGTGAACTCGGCAACCTCGAGCCGGTCGTAGGCTTGCAGGAGATTGCCACCGGCCACAATGAGGCAGTCGTTTTCGAGGATGACGGCGGGATTGTCCGGCGTCAACGCGGACGCGAGCCGCTCGACATCCATGAACTGGGATCCGTAAGGCAGTTTGGGTACGTCGCGGAGGACGAGGTAGCTCTCGGGTATGGTGCGCGTGTCAAACACGGTGTCGGTGACGGCGAACGCCATGACATTCGGGGGATGCGCAATGACGATGGCGTTGAGGTCGGGATGCCGCTCGTAGATCCGTTGATGCATCGCGACAGAACGGCTCGGCGTCTTGCCACGTTCCCGCCCCTCCTTGCCAACGCGGACGAGATCCCTCTCCTCCAAGTACTTGCGGTCCTTGTCGTAAGGAGTTATCACAAACGAACCAGCCTCAACCCTGACCGAGACGGTTCCCTCCGTGCTGGTGACAAGTTGGTGGTCGTAGGCGCGGCGCAGCATCTGGCAGATGTCTTTCCGAATGCCTCGCTCGCGGCTTGAGCAGCTTTTCGGCGTGAACTCCGGCAGGTCGTTACGTTTTTTCGCAAAAAGATCGAACTGCTCTCTGGTCAGCGGGCGGATCCGTCCAAGCAGCGCCGCCTTGAGGGAGATGCGGGCGCAGAAGTCGAGGGTCTCGAAGCGCTGGAAGGCCTGGCAGAGTGAGGCGCCGGCGGCGACGACGCCGTGGGTCTCGAGCATAACCGCATTGAAGCCCTTGGAGAAGCTCTCGGCGATCCGCGCGCCGAGCTCCGCGCTGCCGGGGATGGCGTATTCGGCGTACCCGATCTCGCCGCAGACATGCCGCGCCTGCGGAACGATCGCCGTGTCCGGAATGCGTTTCGCCACGCTGAAGGAGACCAGAGCCGCCGGATGCGCGTGCAGGACCGCTCTCGCATCCGGCCTCACCTTGTACACCGCCAAGTGGAACGGATACTCGACAGACGGCTTATGGATTCCGTCAATAACGCCATCCTTCCCGATACGGACGATGTCGGCCGGTCGCAGGCTTCCCTTGTCAACGCCCGACGGAGATATCCACATGTCGCCATCGTCGTCAAGCACCGAGAGGTTGCCCCCCGATGTCGTCGTCATGCCATATCCATAGATGCGCTCCATGATCATGACGATCTGGTCGCGGGGATGCATGTAGTCGAGATCCATTTCCACGTTCTCCTTAACTTCGTTGGCCACTGAAAGAATCTGAGAATGTACGGGCGGTTGCGGCGGCGCGCAAGCGCATGGCAGACGGTGCCCAGCCTTCGTCACAACTTCGACACGGAAAATGACGCCGCGAGGAACGGAAGGTCGACGCCATTCAGCGTAAGCTCCACCCTGTCGTCAAAGCGCAGATCGCCCACCGCGCTGATCTTCACCTCGTAGGCGAGCGATGGAATGATAAAGAGATTCATGCCGCCGAAACGATCAACGAGGACCGCCTCGCCGCGCCAGCCCGGCTTCCCCGCCAGATACGCCAGCGTCCAGTGGAAGTCCGACACGCGTTCGGCCTGCCTCGCGGCGTCGGTCGCCGACTCTGTGGCGGTGATCCGCGAGCCGATCTCCTCGGCGGAGAAGGTCGACGCCCCCGCGAGATGCGCCCTGATCTGTTGATGCGCAAGGAGATCGGCGTATCGTCGAAGCGGGCTGGTGACCCTGGCGTAACTCTCAAGCCCAAGGCCGCCATGCGGTCCCGGACTTGTGTTGACCCTGTTCCGCTTCATCCGGCGGCGACGCTGGAACATCGCCGCAAGACTGTCAGTTGGCTCAAACGGCTCGTCGGATGGCGGCTGCGCGACGAAGGGCAAAACGAAGCCGTCCGCGCTGGCGAAACGGCTCACCGCC
>CAYTFM010000098.1:0-12051 GCA_964436735.1 uncultured Victivallales bacterium
GCGTTCCGCAGGAGATTCCTCGCAGACCCCATGGGATGCGTCGCCGAGGTGGAAAACTCGAAACTCGAAACTCATGACTGGGGAAATGGCTCCCTTCCCGTACCCCGAACCCTGAAACCTGTACCCCGCATCATTGTGCTTGAGGACTCCGAGGACGCACTTCATATCATACTGCCGCTTTTCCCGGAGCCGGGGGGACTTGGCACCGAGGATCTGCGCAAGGTGGCGGGCGGCGCCTATGTGGCGACCTACGACTCGAGCCTGGTGTCCAACACCATCGGCAATTACTCCTTCTCCCAGTCGACGACGACGCAGGCGACTTTCCTGTATGCCGCCAGCATCCAGACCGCCATGCAGCAATCGGTTCAGTACACCGACCTTTCCGTCAGCGGCTCCCAGGCGCAGGCGGTCGCGACGTGGGTCGACACGGTCCAAGAGTTATACGTTCAATCCGCGGCCTCCGCCTCGGCCCACGCCGCGAGTTCGGCCGCCAACTCGTCGTCCTCGCAAGTCTCCATGAACACGAACATCTACGCCCAGACCCAGGCGGCGGTCGAGATGGAGGTGGGCGTCGGTTTCGCCGCCGCCGCCGTGGCCGCCGTGGTCATGACGTGAAGTCAGCGTCCCCGACAACAAATGAACCCATCAAACCGCTCAAGAGGAAGTGACGTGTTTTCCGCATGACCTCCCTTGTCCGAGGCGGTAGTTCGTGCTATAAATCCAATATTATCCATGTTCGCACGGAGGTTCTCATGCGTTTGTCGTTATTGAATCGGGCGGTGGTCGCCGAGCTGGTGGCGAAGAGCTGCCAGGACGCGGAATTCAGGAAAGCCTTCCTCGCCGATCCAGCGAGCCGCCTCGCCGAAGCGGGCTTTGAAGGAAATCCGAAGCCCGAAATTCAAAGTCCGGAAAGTTCCAATCCTGACCCCCGAACCCTGAAGCCTGCTCCCTGGATCCTCGCACATGAGAACACGCCGGACCGGCTGCACATTGTCCTTCCTCCCGCCTCGGAGTCCGCCGAGGGGAAGATGCCCTTCTTCGAGACGCCAAGAGAGATCGGCCCCGCGCTGGGCGCGCTGATACGCCGCGCGTTGGTCGACGCCGGATTGCGGCGAGAACTGCTGACCGACGCCACCGCCTGCGTCGCCGCCGCGGGGATCGTCCTGCCGCCTGGCATGGAGCTGGTTGTCGTCGAGAACGCCGATGACGCGCTCCATATCGTGCTGCCGGTTTTTCCGGAGCCGGGCGCACTGGGGGTAGAGGAGCTGCGCATGGTGGTGGGCGGCGCGTATGTGGTGACCTTCGACTCGGCCCAAGTTGGCAACACGGTCGGCAACAACAGCTTCACAAGCTCGTCAACCACCGAGTACACCTTCCTCTACGCCGGGGCCATGCAGAGCCTTCAAGTACTCTCCTACACCGGGCAGGCGGTCGCGGCGGCCGACGCCACCATCACATGGCTGGATGTGGCGCAAACAATCTGGCTGCACACGACAGCGGGAGTTGAGGTCGAGGCCGCCGAGGTGTCCCTTGTCGTCAGCACGATCATCGCCGTCGCCGAGGCGGAAGTCAACATCGTGGCCGTCGCCTCGGTCGTCATGACATAGTTTTTGTAGGTCGTCGCCCACAAAAACTTATTTTAGGGAATAAAATCTGGAGGAACTCATGCGCCTGTCACATCATTTCACGCGTTTTGCCACCCTTGCGCTTCTGGCGCTCCTCGCCGCCCCGGGGCTTCTGGCGCAGACAGGCTACACGGTGACGAACCTGAACGACTCTGGCGAAGGGTCGCTCAGGGAGGGGGTGGCCCAGGGAGCCACGAACATCTCGTTCGCGGTGCAAGGCGCCGGCGTCATCATGCTTCAGAGCACGCTTGTCGTGAATACCCCATGCGCAATCGATGGCCTCGGTCTCATCACGCTCTCTGGCAACGGGGGATTCCTGCTGGTCGACAATCACGCAGCCACCCAAATCAGCGGCGTGGCCTTCACGAACGCCGGCGATTTAGGCGGCATACGCGGGGCGGTCTGCAACAACACCGGCGCGAGCTTGACCTTGACCGGGTGCTACTTTAGCAACAACGACATCGGCGGGTTTTACAACGACGTCGGCGGGAAAGCCATTTTGGACAGATGCACGTTCTCTTCCTGCGGCACTGTCAACATGAATGGCGGCGCGGTCTACAACGCGGGCACGTTGTCGGTCATCTACTGCTTGTTCACCAACAACACCGCGACACTTGGCGGCGCCATCTACAACGACTGGTACGTCTCGGGAGACCAAGTTATTTGCGGCTTCCTCTTCATAACCGGCGACGGTACAAACCCCTCCGTCTTCAGCGGCAACACCGCCACGTCCGGCGGCGCCATCTACAACAACGGCTACACTGACGCCACCGGCAACATCTTCAATCCGGCCAAAATCACGCCGACCCAGAATTCGGATCTTCCGCATCAGGGCGGACAGATCGCCATCAGCGGCGCCGCTTTCACCTCGAACAAAACCATGGATCTGGGCGAAGGGGGCGCATTCCTCGGTGGAGCGATATACAGCGTCAACGGAGAGTTCAACATCGCCGACGCGGTCTTCAGCCAGAACACGGCGGTGTCTGGCGGTGGGATGTACGTCGTCTCGGGGCTGGTGAACCTCGAGGACTGTGGGTTCGACGCCAACCAGGCGAGCAATGGCAGCGGCGGAGCCCTGTCCGCCAACAGCGCCAACACCACCGTCTACGCCTTGAACAGCTGGTTCACGAACAACAACTCGACCATCGGCGGCGGAGCGGTCGGACTGGCTCAGCTGGACGGACTCACCAACACTCCCCTGCTATGGCTCAACAACTGCCACGTGACGGGCAACACGGTCGGCGTCCCGTCAAGCGCCGGCAGCGGCCTGCAGGCCGGCGGCATCCTCTGGCAGACCGGCGCCTCGCTGATCATCAATTCCACCTTCGCCAGCAACACCAGCAATCAAACCTCGGGAGGATCGGCTGGCGGCCTCATCTGCGGACGGTTCTCGCAATTGCTGAGCTGCCATTTCGACAAGAACACGGCCAATGTGAGCGGGTCGGACGGCTCTCCGGCGATCTTCGCCGCCGGCGGCGCCGCCTACTACGACGGCCAAATCCAGGGGCCCGTCTACTCATGCCGCGTGATCGGAAGCCTCTTCACCAACAACGCGGCGAATGGCTCGACCTCGTGGCACACCGCCGGAGGCATGCTCATCATTCCCGTGTGCGACCCGAACTCCTCGACGGAGAACGGGGAATTTCCTCCTTATTCGCCCTTCCAGGTCCACCTTGTCGGCATGGTCTCGCAGTCGCTCTTCCAAGGCAACTCGTCGCTCGGCGCCGCCACCAACGGGGCCGGAGGGCTGAACATGTACTGCTCCGATTACAGCTTCGTCTCGAACTGCCTGATCGGCGGCACGCAGGCGTCGCAGGGCAACACCGCCCAGACCTCATATGGCGGGGCGTGGCTGCAGAACGGCACGTGCGACGCCGCCGGACTCGCCGTCCACTCGACAGGCCTGAATTCCACCTTCATCGTCAGCAACAACATCATCGCCTACAATCAATGCAACGACACGACCACGAGCTACCTCTTCTCCGCCGGCGGCGTGATCTCCAGTTACACAAACCAGATGACGTTCGTCAACAACATCATCGCCTTCAACAACAACGTCTGCCCCGCGGGGGACACCCCCGGCATCACCTTCAGCGCCCTCGCGTTGAGCGTGCACGACGGCGCCACCTTCTTGACGGGCAACACGATATACGGAAACACCTCCACCAACCACTACACCGGCGACAGCATCAATCCGACCATCAACCTGATCAATGAGGGCGTCACCGCGACGCTTTTAGGAAATTACATAGGCATGAACGGCGAGGCCCGCTCGCAGGGCAAAACGAACAATATGGACTCCGACTATTCCGACGAATCCGGCTACAACGTGACCTCGAGCGGGTATAATGTGTACGACACCGAGGCCACCGATGACGGTAACGACATATGGGTATCGACCGACGTGTCGACGAGCGTCGATCTGATACCCGACTCGGCCTTCACCTTTCCCGGCGGCATCCCGTTCCCCGTCCTCATGCCCGCCGCCAGTGGCGCGCTGCGGCATTCCGGGGCCCCGCCGCAGGGGTTCCCCAACACGGACGCGCGCAACTTCCTTCGTCCCACAGGCAGCTTCACGTCAGGCGCCTGCGATCCCAACGCCACCCAGCGCGCGATCCAGAACATCACATGCAAACTGAGCAATGGCGTCGCTTCCGTCTCGATCCAGAACTCCCCTCTCCAGCTCGTCAATTTCAACCCGCCCGCCGCCACCTCTCCCGTCCAAGGCTCCAGCGGGATCTTCGTCAGCGTGGGGGACAGCCTCGTCATTGCGCCACCGCCATCCAGCTTCACCCAAAGCAAAGGCGTCTGGACCTCCACGGGGACCTGCGGCACGAACAACCAGTCCTCCTACACGTTGACGTTCGACACGAACGCCCAGACATGGTCCATGTCCGCGCAGAATATTCCTCTTACCGTTGAAAGCTACACCTTCGCCGGCAGCGAAAACGGGCAGAGCTTCAACAAGACCATCAACGGTTTCATGGTGGCGCTGTATATCGACACGCAGACCTACAGTGACTTCTACGTCACCTCTGGGAGTCCTTCCAGCAGCTCGCCGCAGAGCATGGCCGTCGCTCCCGGAGCGGCAACCGCTAAAAAGACCATTCAGCACGAGAAGGTCTCTTGGCGCTTTGACGCGAAGAAGCACAAGAAGTTTTACCTGACTCACACACTGGCCAAGCCGTTGAATTCCTTCGACGTCACCAAGGGGGCCGGCTCGTTCGACGCCCTGGGCAATGGCAGGGACGCCATCGCCCTCTCCGGCACCTTCAACCCGCCGGATGGCAAACTCAGCCTCGACGACTTCGAGCAGTCCGGCAGCGTGGCGGTCACCATTGGTTTCAAACAGTATTCCTTCCCCGTCAAATCGTTCGTCAACAAGAAGAAGGGCGTCTACAACCTGACCGACAAGGCGCGGAACCTTTCCATGGCGCTCGACTTCAACAAATTGACATGGAACTTCTCCGCCAAGAAAGACACGATGCCATGGGCCTCGCCGTACAAGGGCGTCGTCTTGAGCTTGGACATCGGCAGCTATCAAGGCAAATGCCACCTCGTCCCCGATTACAAGGGCACCGTCAAGCCGGTGAAAACGAAAAAACAGTGAACTGCCACATGCCTCGCCAACATCTTGCAAAGGCAATACGGAGATGATACTATAAAACATCCCCTGGGTTTGCAGGTCATTGCCCGTAAAAACTTTATTCCCCAGTAAATATCCCTTGGTGCATTAAATTCTTGGCGGTAATCTGGGATTTTAGCGATAGAACAATTTTGGGGAACGGCTGAAGTGACAGAAGCTGAGACCAGAAAAGCACTATCGGATGAATGACATAGAAAAACAGCATCCGTCAGCCAACAATCCTCTATTCGACTGCATCGTCTCCATCCTCGAACAGGCGCGCGGCAATGTCGTCCGCACTGTCAATTCCAACATGGTCCTGGCCTATTGGTTGATCGGGGGCGAGATCGTGCAAGAGCTTCAAGGCGGCGAAGAACGGGCGGGATATGGAAAACAGGTGGTGGAAAACCTGTCAAACCAGTTGACGGAACGATATGGGGCAGGGTTCTCAAAGCGAAACCTGCAATCCTTCAAGCAACTGTATTTAGCTTATAGTGAAAGAGATACAATTGTGCGCCCGGTGGGTGCGGAATCATCACTTTGCTTCCCGGCAGGGAGTAAATTCGGCTTTTCGCCCCAACTAACATGGTCACACTACCGCACCCTGATGCGAGTGGATAATGTCGAGGTCCGCGACTTTTACGAACGCGAAGCCATTGAGTGCGGCTGGAGCAAAGCACAACTCGAACGCCAGATCCTCAGTCATTACCACGACCGGATTATCGCCAACCACGGCAAACAGGGCCTGCTGCCGGAAGGACGGGAACGGCTGCCCGGTGAACGCGTCGACCCTGCCTCCATCATCAAATCCCCCTTCGTTCTCGAATTCCTGGGCTTGCCGGACTCGCCGGAACAACGCGAAAGCAAACTGGAACAGGCCATCATCGACAACCTGCAGGCCTTCCTGCTCGAACTGGGCAAAGGCTTCTCTTTCGTCGCCCGTCAGAAGCATGTCCGATTCGATGATGAAGATTTCTACGTCGATCTCGTCTTCTACAACTACCTCCTCAAATGTTTCCTGTTGATCGACCTGAAGATCGGCAAGCTGACCCACGCCGATGTCGGCCAGATGGACGGTTACGTCCGGCTCTATGAGGACCAGTTCAAAGTTCCCGGCGACAATCCCACCATCGGCCTGATCCTCTGCTCCGACAAGAGCGAGGCCGTCGCCAAGTACTCCGTGTTGAATGAAGGGAGACAGATCTTCACTGCGAAATACCTGCAGTTCCTCCCCAGCGAGGAACAGCTCAAACTCGAAATCGAACGCGAGCGGAAACTGATCGAGGCCACTTTCGCGGAATGCAGATAAATCGGAGGCGGTATCGAAAGAACTAACGCAGTCGATTCCGATTTTGATCCCGATTGCATCTCCAGTCACATGGGAAAAGGTGAAGGCAAAGCATGAGAAGCGTCAAGTTTGCCTACATAGTCGAGAAGGTCGAGGGGCTCAAGTCCCGCTATCAGCAAAGCCTGGCCGATCTGGAAGCACGCTATGGCGCATTGAGCCAGAAGGCCTTCAAGGGGGAGCTGGATGTGTCGCAGGTGCCGCCACTGGCAGAGAAAACCGTGGAGTAGCATATTAATTTATGATTGGACATTCAAGGAGATTTTCATGAAGCTTTCCCTGTGGAATCGGGCGGTGATCGCCGAGCTTGTGGCGAGGAGCTGCCAGGATGCGGAATTCCGAAAGGACTTCCTCGCCGAACCGGCGCGGCATCTCGCCGAAGCTGGCTTTGCTTTCGATGACAATCAGAAAGCTCCCGCCCCCCTGAATCCTGAACCCCGACCTCTCGTCTTCGAGAACACTCCAAACCTGATCCACATCGTCCTGCCGCCCATAGCTGAGCCCGGAGATGGACGGCTGCCTTTCCTCGAAACGCCGGCGGGCGTCGGACCGGCGCTGAGCGCGCTCGTCCGCCACGCGCTGGTGGACGCCGGACTGCGGGCGCGGCTGTCGGCCGATCCGATGGCGTGCCTGGCCGCCGCCGGGATCGCGCTGCCGCCGGGTGTGGAGCTGAGAGTCTTGGAGGAGAAGGCCGACACCCTGCAAATCGTTCTTCCTGTTTTCCCAGAGTCAAGCGCGCTTGACTTCGAGGAGCTGCGCAAGGTGGCGGGCGGCGCGTATGTGGTGACGTTCGATTCCAGCACCGTGGGCAACACCATCGGCAACTATTCGTTCGTCCAGTCGGCGTCCACGGCGTACAGCTTCCTCTACGCCGGGGCGATGCAGAACTTGCAGGTGCTGCTCTACACCGGTCAGGCGGTCAGCTCGACGGCGTCCAACGCCAGCATCTCGTGCTATCAGGTGGCGCAAAGCCTCTATGTGCAGACCTCGGTGGAGGCGGAGGCCGAGGTCGCCGCCGTGTCCATGGCGGTGGCGGCGCTTATCGCCGACGCCGCCGCCGAGGTCAACGTGGTGGCCGTCGCGTCGGTCGTCATGACATGAACGCCATCCCCGCGGTCGCAACCGCACATCACAGCGTGAAAGGACATTCTATGATTAGACACAACATGCGGGCGGCATCTATTTCGTTGGTGGCGCTCGCCGTTCTTCTGACAGCCTCGGGCGCCGCGGCGCAGGGGGGGGCATGGACCTTGCCGGTCACCAGCCTCGACGACTCCACCTCCCAAGGCGCGCTGCGCTGGGCCATCGGGCAGTACAACACGGCGACCGCCCCGCAAGGGACGACAGCCGTGGTCATCAGCGTCACCGTCAGCGGGACCATCACCCTTCAAAGTCCACTCGCGATCAACGCCGCCAAGACCAGCCTCGGGCTCACGATCGCCAACAATTCGGGCGGAGTCGTGACGCTTTCCGGCGGCGGCGCGGTCCAGATACTGACCATCAACACGGCGGGGCCGGTGACGCTGCAAGGGCTCTCGTTCATTTCGGGAATGGTCATGCAGGACAATGACATCGAAGGCTTCGGCGGGGCCCTCTACGCCACCGGGCAGCAGACCAACGTCACGCTCGAAAGCTGCTCGTTCAGCGGCTGCTCCGCCTCGAACGACGGCGGCGCCGTCTGGAACGGCGCCACCATGACCATCACCGACGGCAGCTTCACGCAGAACAGCGCCAGCAGTGGCGGCGCCATCTACAACATCGGAACGATGACCATCAACGGTGGCAGCGTCACCGGCAACAGCGCGGTTGGTTGGGGTGGCGGCATATTGAACGACTGGGTGGGGGGAGAGAGCACCACTGTGTCGAGCGGCACGCTCTCGATAACGGGAGGCTGCCAGATCTCCGCCAACACGGCCACCTACGGCGGCGGCATCAGCAACAACGGATCTGCTGGCGATGTCTACAATCCTTCCAACATCGTTCCGGCTCAGAACTCCGACCTCCCCGCCCAGGGGGGGACCCTGAACATCAACAACGCCACCATAGCAAACCACGTCTCGTCGTCCGAGGGCGGCGCCATCTACCTGATGAACGGCGAGTGCAACCTCACCGACGTCACCATGAGCGGCAATTCCACCTCCGGCTCCGGAGGCGCCATCTACGTCCAATTGGGACTGCTCAACATGACGGGCTGCACGCTCAGCGGCAACAAGAGCGCCGTCGCCGGCGGTGCTCTGTATGCCGAGACGAACGCCGTCACGATCTACGCGCAGAACTGCTCCTTCTCCTCCAACAGCGCCAGCCAGCAGGGCGGGGCGCTCGCCCTGCAAGCGCAGCCTGATCTTGTGAACACGCCGTTCCTCTGGATGAACAACTGCGCCGTGACCGGGAACTCCTGCGGCTCGGGCGGCTCCGGGCCGGCGGCCGGCGGCGTCAACTGGCAGACCGGTGCCTCGCTGATCATCAACACGAGCTTCTCGAAGAACACGTGTTCGACAGCGTGGAACGGCATGGCCGGCGGTCTGCTCTGCGGCCGCTTCACCCAACTGCTCAGCTGCTCCTTCGACGCGAACAGCGTCTCCGCCTCTTTCAGCCAGTCCAAACCGGCGATGGCCGCCGCCGGAGGCGCCCTCTTCTACGACGGCCAGACCAACGACGAAGATGGTTCCGGCCCCATCTACGCCTGCAAGGTCGTGGGCTGCCTGTTCACCAACAACATTGCCGACGCCGCCTTGAGCTACTACGTGGCGGGCGGCATGCTCATCATGCCCGTCGCCGACCCGGATTCGGCGCAAATAGGGATGTGGCTTCAGCCATATGCGCCATACCTGGCGAACCTGATCGGGATGGTCTCCCAGTCGCTCTTCCAAAGCAACAGCGCCAACGGAGCCGTCTACAGCGGCGCGGGCGGCTTGAACATGTACTGCTCCGACTACAGCTTCGTGTCGAACTGCCTGATCGGCGGCATGCAAAGCTCGCAGGGCAACTCCGTGTCGACCCCCTACAACGGCAGCTACAAAGGACTGGGCGAAGCCGGCGGACTGCAGGTGAACGGCACGAACGAGGGCACCTCATGGGTGGTCAGCGGCAACGTCATCGCCTACAATCAAATGAACGACACGGTCGACAAATACTGCACGGCGGGCGGCGTGACGATCCGGTATATGACGAATGCGACGCTGATCAACAACACCATCGCCTTCAACAACAGCGCCATCGCCAGCGCCAACGGCGACAAATCCCAAAACGCCACAGCCGTGAACGTCATGGGCGGAATCATGACCCTCATCGCCAACACGATCTACAACAACACGACCACGCACCACTTCTCCGGCAGCGGGATCATACCGACGATCTGCGCGATTGCAAACCCCGACAACCAGAACGTCAGTGTAGGCCTGGCCTTACTCGGCAACTACATCGGACAGAACGGCGAAGTACGCGCCACCGGCAGCACCAACGACTTCCAATATAGCGAGACGACCACGTATCCGACCTGGATGGGTTCGTACGGCTACAATATGATCGACAAGTCGGCGACGGATGCTGCGCTGAACGATTTCCTCGTCTCCACCGACCAGCTGAATAGCACGGACTGCATCCCCGGCTCGACCTTCACGACGCCCGGCAACGTACCGTTCCCTGTCCTGATGCCGGCGGCGGGCAGTTTGCTGCAATATTCGGAAAACCAGCCCAAAAACTTTCCGAACACCGACACGCGCGGCTTCCTGCGACCTCCCACCGGCTGGTCGTGCGGCTCCTGCGATCCGGCCGCCACGCAGCGCTCGATCCAGAACATCACCATCTCCCCGTTCTCCAACGGCGTGGGCAACGTGTCGATCCAGAATTCACCCGTGCAGCTCGTCAACTTCGACCCGAGCTCCGTATCCAAGCCCGTCCAAGGCTACAGCGGCGTCTTCGTCAGCGTCGGCGACAACCTCATCGCCCCCACGGCGAAGAGCTTCTCGCAGAGCAAAGGCGTCTGGACCACAAAAGGGAATTTCGGGCCGTACAACAAGTCGACGTACACGCTGACCTTCAACACAAACACCCAGACCTGGTCGCTCGCCACCACCAACACGCCGCTGATCATCGAAAGCTACACCTTCAACGGCGTCAACAGCAGCAGCCAGCCGTACACCCAGACCATCAACGGCGTCATGGTCTCCCTGTATATCAACACAGACATCTACAGCGATTTCTACATCACCTCGCAGACCTTTGACCCTCCGCAGACCTCCCCGTCCGCCGCCGCCCCGCCAACGGCGACGTCGACGACGAAGACCGTCCCGTCGGAGAAGATCACATGGAACTTCAACGAAAAAAAACAGAAGCAGTCCGACACGACCCACATGCTCGCAGGACGGCTGAACGCCTTCTCGCTGACGAAAGGCTCCGCCTCGTTCGACGCCCTGGGCAACGCCAAGGAGTCCTTGAGCCTCTCCGGGACGTTCGACCCGCCGGAAGGGAAGAACACTCGCGAGGCATTCGACCAGACGGGCGCGGTGACCGTCATGCTTGGCTTCAAGAAGTATCCCACTCCAATGAAGGAGTTCACATCGAAAAAGAAGGGCGTCTACACGGTGTCGGACAAGCAGAGGAACATCTCGCTCACGCTCGACTTCAACAAGAAGACGTGGAGCTTCTCCGCCAAGAAAGCCACCATGCCTTGGCTGGCGCCATACCGGGGCGCAGACATCACCCTCGACATCGGAGGCTATAAAGGCGGTTGCCACTTCATCGCCGATTACAAAACCACCGTCAAGCCAGTGAAAAAGAAATGAGCGTGGGATTATGGCATGGCGTTCTCCGCACGTATAGTATGAGTAGATGAGGGAACCGTCACTAAGGAAAGGGTATGTCCATGATCCGCGGAATGTCGATCGCCTTGTTGTCGCTGACCGTCTGCGCCGCCGCCTACGCCCAGGAGCAGAAGCCCGCCGAAGTGAAGGACGCCAAGGGCGGCTCCTCGCTTGGGGCCGTCGTGGCCGAAGCCGAGGCCGAGGCCATCAAGGCCGCCGAAGCATGGCTGAAACTGCTCGACGACGGCAAGATCGCCGACTCATACGACACCACCGCCGGATTCCTCCAGAAGAAGGTGGCGAAGGAGAAATGGATCACTGACCTCACCGCCGCCCGCAAGCCGTACGGCAAGGTCGAGTCGCGCAAGAACATCAGCAAGACCTTCGCCACCAAACTGCCCGGCGCGCCAGACGGCGACTACGTGGTGATGCAGTTCGAATCGTCCTGCGCCGACGGCAAGAAGGCGACCGAGACCGTCACAACATCGAAAGAGGAGGGGACATGGAAGATCGCCGGGTACTATATCGCCCCGGCCATGCCTGAAGGCCTCCCCGGCGCCGTCGGCAAGCCCGGCGCAAAGCCGGCGGCCCCCAAGCCGCCCCCCCCCCCCCCCCCCCCCGCCGAAAAAGCCCCCGGGGAACCGCCTACCCGAG
>CAYTFM010000098.1:12061-26809 GCA_964436735.1 uncultured Victivallales bacterium
GCCGCCCGCCCCGCCCGCCCCCCCGGCGAAATAGGCTGCGGGAAATCCGAATCTCGAATATCGAAATCCGAAATTGGGGCTCCGATTCCGCACCCCGCCCTATGGGAGAATACGTCATGTCCGGCAACTCTTCTCTTGAAGCGCTCGAGCCAGCATGTGAGCGGGC
This sequence comes from uncultured Victivallales bacterium, assembly GCA_964436735.1. Classification (GTDB taxonomy): domain Bacteria; phylum Verrucomicrobiota; class Lentisphaeria; order Victivallales; family GWF2-38-69; genus CAYTFM01. Next base: position 12,228 of record CAYTFM010000098.1, read on the forward strand.
CGCCCTCGACGAGTCCCGCCGCTGGTTGAGTCTTGTCGACGACGGCCGCCACACAGAAAGCTGGGCGCAGGCGGGCGAGAAGGTGCGGCGGGCTGTGACCGCCGAGCAGTGGGGAGAGCAGCTTCAGATGGTGCGCTCGCCCCTGGGAAATGTCATTGAACGGACCCTGTCCGTGAAGTCCTTCGCCTTGCCGCCTCCCGGTGCCGGTGTTGACATCGAAGCCAGCCTCCACTACTCGACCCGCTTCGAGCTCGGCGCCGCCATCCATCGCGAGACCGTCGTCCTTTTGCCAGTCGGGAACGAGTGGAAAGTATCAGCGTATTTCATCTCATGATCAGCGCGCGGCATCAACACTATCTCAAGGGCGAGGCCGAGTTCAAGGCCGCGCTGGCGCGCCATCCGGGGCTCTACGAGCCGATCCTCGACGACCGTGCTGCCGACCCCATGCGCCTGTCCGACGTCGCCCACGCCAAGCGCTTTCTCGAGCGCTTCACTGGTGACGACGAGTTCAGACGCAAGCTGGAGGCCGACGCCCGCGGAACGGCGGCGGCATACGGACTCAAGGCCGACCCCGAGGAGATCCGACTGTTGTGGGACAACGACGTGGAGCGGCGCAGAACATCCATGGCCGAGCGCGGCGTGCCGCCGGTCGTGGCGCGCTACCGCATGTGGGTGGCGGAGAAGCTCGTCCACCGCGACCGCATCCGGGAGGTGGACTGTATACCCTCGGACAACAGTTTCCGCATCTGGCGCGAGCGCCAGCACAACCGCGTCTTCCATCAACTCGGCGAGGCCGGCGCCCGTGGCATCGTGCACACCTCCTGGGCTGTCGAACTCAGCAAGGGCTGCTCTGGCGGGTGCTGGTTTTGCGGACTCGGCGCCGGCAGGAAGGAGGCCGACTTCCTCCACACGCCGGAGAACGCCAGACTATGGCGCGAGGTGCTGGAGGTCATCAAGGGGATTGTCGGACCAAAGGCCGCGGGGCAGGGAGTCCTCTATTGGGCCACCGACCCGATGGACAATCCGGACTTCGAGCGGTTCGCCGACGTCTTCGCCGACGCCTTCGGCCGCTTCCCGCAGACCACCACGGCGTTGCCGATGCGCGACGTCGAGCGCACCCGGCGGCTCCTCGTCCACTCCAAACGCCGCGGCTGCGAGATCAACCGCTTCTCCGTGCTCAGCCTCAAGATGTTGCAAAACATCTTCGACAACTTCACCGCCGAGGAGGTGCTGTTCACCGAGCTAATCACACAGAACATCGAGTCCAGTACCGGCATCGGCTTCGCCGGCCGCGCCCGGGACTCAAAACTTTACGACAAGAAGCACGACAACCTCGGCACGCCTGAGGAGGCGCGAGGCCTGCCCGGAACCATCTCCTGTCTCTCAGGCTTCCTCCTCAACATGCTTGACCGCACGGTCAAGCTGCTGACGCCGTGCCCGGCGGACGACGAGAATCCCGAAGGCTATTGGACACTCGCCGAGGATCGCTTTGAGAGCGCCGCCGGCCTCGACGCCGTCATGCGCCGCATGATAAAAGACAAGATGCCCACGGCGCTGCGCCTTGTCGACCCCGTCGCCTTCCGCTCCGACCTCGCCTACGAGCCTGGGGACGACGGCAAGGGGTTCTCGCTCAGCAACAAGCTCCTCCGCTCTGTCTTTCCGAAGGAGCATCCGCTGCTCCCCGACATTGCCGCGCTGGTCGCCCGCGGCGGTCTCTGCGCCGGCGACATCGCCGTCGAGATGGAGAAGAACAAAGGCGTTCCCCTCCAGCTCACGCTGATGCTCCTGAACAACCTCTTCCAAGAGGGTGTCATCGAGGAGGATCCCCACCTTTTCTCGCGGAAGAAACGCTTCGCTCCTGACACCGCATAGTGAATCGCTCATGTTGATGGAAAAATGTATCGCCCCGGCCGACGTCGTGCTTGTGCAGCCGCCGTTCGCCAGCCTGGCGCGGCCCTCGATTGCCCTCGGGCTTCTCAAGTCCGCGTTGAAGGGCTCGCGTTTGACCTGCGCGGCCGTCTACGGCAATCTGCTCTTCGCCGAGTTCGTCGGCATCCAGGAGTATCTGTCCGTCAAGGAGGCGGGGACGGATATGCTGCTCGGCGAGTGGGTTTTCGCCACGGCGGCGTTCCCTGATTTTGCGCCAGATGACGAGGCGTATCTCACGCAGGCGGCCGCCCGTTTCGTCGGCAGGAGCGCTCCGGCGGGAGCGGCTTCGCCGCTCGTTTCCGCAAAGTTGGCGGAATGGCGCGCCCTGCGCCAGCGCGCCGTCGACTTCACGCGCCACCTCGCCGAAGCCATCTGCGCCGCCAATCCGAGGATCGTCGGCTGCACCTCGATGTTCGAGCAGCACGCCGCCGCTCTCGCGCTGCTCCGGGAGGTGAACCGGCTGCGTCCCGGCGTCGCCACCATCATCGGCGGGGCCAACTGCGCCGGCGCGATGGCGGCGGCGACCGTCCGCGAGTTCCCGTGGGTCGATGTGGCGTTCGCCGGCGAGGCCGACGACGTTTTCCCCGCCCTGTGCGAGGCGCTCGTCAGCGGCTCGGGCGAGCTTCCGCGCGGAGCGGTGGACCGTCGCCGCGCCGAGGCGTTCGAGGCGGGCGAGCTCAAGGAGTCCGACCTCTGGGCGGCGCAGGCCGCCATCGACCGCGCGCCGCTTCCCGACTACGACGAGTATTTCGCCACGCTCGCCGCGGTGTCCTACAGGGGGCGCGTCAATCCCGGCCTGGTGCTGGAAAGCTCGCGCGGCTGCTGGTGGCGCGGCGCGAAGCCATGCGCCTTCTGCAGTCTGAATCCAGGACATCGACGCCACCGGGCGAAGCCTGCCGCCAAGACGCTGAAGGAGTTGGAAACACTCGCCACCCGCCATGGGGTCAGCCAGTTCGAGATGGTCGACAACATCGTTCCCCCGAACTATTTCGAGGAGTTCTTCCCCGTCCTGCGGGACGCGGGGAAATCGTATTCGCTGTTCTACGAGACGCCGCCGATCCTGAGCCGCTGCCGCGTGCGCGCCATGGCCGAGGGAGGCGTCACCTGGCTGCAAAGCGGGATCGAGGCGCTCGATGACGACGTGCTCGCATTGATGAACAAAGGCTCGAACGTTCTCGACAGCATCGCCTCGCTGAAGCATTTTGCCGAGTTCGGCGTCAAAACGGTGTGGCACCTGCTGACGGGCACGCCGGGCGAGCAGCCCCAGTGGCATTTGCGGGTCGTCAATCTCATGCCGCTGATCCACCACCTGCCGGCGCCGTTCTCGACCGCCCCCATCACCTTCTTCCGACACGGCTCCTACCATGAGCGGCCGCGGGAGCATGGACTGGAACTCTCTCCCGCTCCCGCCTACTCCGTCATCTATCCGCTGGACGCCGCCCGCGCCGCCAAACTGGTGTTCCTGTTCGTCGACAAGGCACAGGCCGTTCCGGGAAGTTTTGCGACGCATACGAACAGCCCGGAGGCGCTGACGCTTAAGCGGGCGGCCCGCATCTGGCTGCAGCTCTCGAAAAGCCCCAATCCGCCTATCCTCTGCGCCGCCGATCACGGAGGCGACGTCCACGTCCTCGACACCCGCGGCTGCGCCACCGCCCGCCGCCATTTTTTCAAAGGACTCGATGCCGTGCTGATACGGCTGCTTGTCGAACCGCGGGCCGTGACGGAGCTGCCTTCCCTCGCAGGAGCGCCTCCCGAGTCCGTCAGAGCCGCCCTTACCACGTTGAAGGCGGCGCGGATCGTGTTGGAATGCGGCGGCCGCGCGCTGGCGCTCACTATTCCCGGCTCCTCGATGCCGCCACCACCGTCCAGCAGCTTCCCCGGCGGTTTCGTCCACGACCGCGACCTCCACGCCGATGACGGCGGACTGTGTTCCGAAGCAGATGAACGGTAGATTGATCGTCTATGACGGGAATTGAAATTTCATTCGTCGCACCCCCTCCATAACTGTCGGGGCTCGGCTCACGGCGTCTGAACAGAGGCACGAGCGTGAGCGAGTGGTTGTGGCCAGGTGCCTCCTTGTGAAAAGCTTTTTTTCAGAAAAATTATGTGATGTTGTCCATTGGCTACGGAACAATAATCTAACGGATGACATTCAGCATAGCATCTATTTTATGCTGCTACGGTAAGCTTGTCACACGCCGGTGATGGCGATGAGGATCGGGACCTGCGGGCCACCTTTCGAGATGAAGTCGATGCCAACGATCGCCTGATCCTTCCGGTTCTGCCACTCAAAGACGCGCGGGTAGCGCCAGGCGGGCTTGCCCGTTGAGGTGTTGGTCACGCGCACGGGCACCGGCCGCGAGACCTCCTCGTGGTCGTAGCCGAACCACCAGTTGTTGCAGTTCTCCGTGATCTTGACCGGCACGTCGACGCTGGATCCATCGGCGTAGCGGACGACGTACTTCCCTATATCGCCAGGAGAGCCCCAGCCTGCGGAATGGAGGAAGTAGAGCGCGCGGCATTTCTTTGACGGCACCTTTATCTCAACCTTTTCTGGCAGCGTCTGCGTGGTGACGCCTTTGAGGGTGATGATCGACTTCCCGTTGTTCGACGCCGGATCGATGATGTCGAACGGCACGCCATAGAAAATCTGACGGCCAAGCGGCATGTCGCGCATGTCGTTCATCGGCCCCTCGTCGGCCCAGCCACCTTTGCCGTCGCCCGCCTTGTCGTCGGCGAACGCCATCGTGCAGAAGGGCTTGAGATCGATCTGGAAGACGCTCGCCGGGCTTTCCATTGGTGCGACGAAGTTGGGCAGGACGGGGACGGCAGGCTTTTCCTCACCCGCGGCGAGCGTGGGCAGTTTGACCGGCTCTTTGACGATGGTGAGCTTTGCCTTCTCCAGCGCGCTTTTCAGCTTCTCGGTGGTCGCCGTATCATTAAAAAAAAAAGGTTCGTCGGTCACGACCACGGGCGTCCCGGTCTTGCGCTCGTTGCCCATGAGGTCGATCAATTTCGTGACGTCGGCGGAGTCGAGTGATAGTTTCACCTCGCCCTTGTCGCCGGCCCAGCAGAGCGCTACCGAACCTTTGCCATCCTTGCGCTCGTAGAGGATCGACCAGAAGCGTCCCTCGTTGCGCCTGACATCGCCGACGCAGCGCGCGCCGTCGACCTGCGCCGCGAAGGCGACCCGCGCCATGAGCTTCGGGGTCGGGGCGTTGGTGAGTTCGAGCATTAGGTCGCCGTCGACGCAGCCGGGACCGGGCGAGACGTGGTTCTGCAGGTAGATGAAGTGTTTGGCGATTCCCTTGAGCTGCATGAGTGCCTCGTCCTTGATTGTGTGGATGGCGCCGACGCGCCACATCTCGGGCGTTTGCGTTTTCCGCTGCGCGAGTCCTTCGTAGTCAAGTCCGTTCAGCCAGGTGGTGTCGGGCGTGCCGCCCTCGGTGTTCCAGATGGGCATTCGTTTGCCGGGGCCGTATTTCACCGCCAGATCCTGGAAGTGCTCGAGGACGCCGTTCAGCTCCTCCTCGACGCGCTCGGGCGGATCGAGCGGGCATCCGTAGTGCAGCGAGATGACGTCGCAGCTCTTGAAGGCGCCGGCCTTCGCCATCTGCTCATGCCATTTCCAGGCGCAGAAGGTGAGGCCGCCGACCATCACCACGCAGTCCGGATCGGCCTTCTTCGCCGCCGTGTAAGCGACGCGGCAGACCTCGGCGAACTCCTCGGGGCTGCCGCCCCAGAACATGCTGACCTCCGGTTCGTTCTGGATTTCCCAGTACGTGATCCTGTCCTTGAAATGGCTGACCGTCTCGAAAACGTATTTCTCCCACAGGGTGGAATCGGGGACGATAGGCTTCGGATAGCCCGAGAACTTTGCGACGGGACCACCCTTCGCCGCCCAGTACGGCGTCGAGAAAAGCTGTCCAAGGACTTTCATGCCGCGACGCGTGTGGTCGTTGATGTAACCGTCGGATTCTTTCCATTTGAACTCGCCCGGCTCCGGTTGCACGCTCATCCACCAGGTCGCCTGCAGCATGTTGTGGTCGCGCATCCATCCTTGTCCAAGGCGTTGCGCCTGATCGAGATATGCGCCACCCCATGTGTTGACGTGGTTGCCGAAGAAGCTTTCCGGGTCGGGCGGCGCGGCGGGCGCGGGCCAGCAACCAAGCGAGGACATGTCGCGCTCGAGCCGGGTGCCGCTGACGTCGAGCGAGACGGAAACCTTGTACGGGCCGCGCTCGGGTATCACGAATGGGATGGTCAGCTCTTTTTTCTCTTTCGGCGCGAGATTCACGTCAACCTTCTTCGCTTCGCGCGTCTTTCCCCAAAAGTCGATGAGCGAAAACGTCGCCTGTCCTGTGTACGCCGCATCGGCCTGGTTCTCTACGGGGACGACCGTCGTGAAGGTGTCGCCGGGAGCGACGATCGAGGCGACAGGCGGTTCTATCTTTTTGATGGTGAAAGTGATCGGCCACGCAATCTTCATCTGCTTGACGGGCGGCGGCGCGGCGCGCAGGATGGCTGAAGCATCGGCGGGCTTCCCGCAGAGCAGTGCGATTTCCTCGGCGGAAAGCATGCGGTTCCAGATCGTCAGCTCGTCATAGGCTCCGGGACTCCCAAGGGAGCCGAGCGCAGTTTTCTCAGCGGGAGTGAATGCGCCGGGGCGCATCCATTCGGTGGTTCCCCGCGCGGCCAGTCTGCCGTCGAAATACAGACTCTTCGCTCTGCTTGCGGTGTCCCACGACGCCAGCACATGGTGCCACTCGCCGTCCTTCCAGTTGCGTGGCTCATCCGAGGCGACGCCGTAGTCCCACACGAATCCATCGGGCGGTCTGGCGTTTCCCGTCATAAAGAAAAACCGCGACTTGCCAGGCGGCGGTTCGTAGGCGAGCGTGAAGTTGATGGCGTTGAACAGGCCCCGCGCGCCGCCAGACTGCAGGACGTCCGAGCCTTTCCACGACGGTTTGATCCAGAAGGAGATTGTCCCGCGGCCGTAGTCGAAGTTGTCGCCTGTATGGAAGGTGTAGCCGTCTTTCGACACGGCAATGGACTTCCCCACGACGCCGTCGGCGAACGTGGCGCCATCACAGGTTGTTTTCTCCGAGCCTTTTGAGAACGAGGGGGCGAGGCTGTCCTCGAAGCCCGCATGGAAGAGGAGCCCCTGGAGCAATGGATGGGCGGGAGCGGGTGGCGCGGAATCCGTGACTGCGGCTTCCTGTGTGGCGCCGCCGGGTGCGCCGCCTTGGTTTTCACAGCCGGCGAGCCAGGGCAGGGCGGACGCGAGGGCGGCGGAGAGGGCGCGTTTACGGAGGATCGGCTTCATGCGGCACCTTATCACTTGTTTAGGGTTCACGCGAAAACAAATTCACATTTTGGTGGGCCGGAAAGGCTTGGTTTATTGAAGCGAAACTGGTGGAGGGTGGAAGATGGCAGAGGCTACTGCGGCTTGAACCAGGCATTGCAGTTGGCGCTGGCCTCCACGGCCGCCCGCCAGTCGGCGTGGCCGTCGAAGAAGCCATAATTGCCCCCGCCTTTGTGGCGGATTGAAAGGCATCCGTACGAACTGCCGGTGCCGATATACGGGAAGAGCGTCTGCGAGTTGACGACGCCGGAGGTTGGGTTTTCAGTGTCCCCGAGCAGGACGCAGATGCTGGGTCTGGCGACTTGGCTGAGGCGTAGATGCGCCGGCGAACCGTCTGCCAGTGTGTACGTGCCTGCCGCAAGATTGAGTGGTGGGCCGTAGCAATACAGAAATGCGTTCTGCCCGTAGCTTGGCAAGTTATAGAAATGCTCGGCGTTGTATGCGATCGCCTTATACAGATTGCGGATGTTGTCCGGGGCCTCGGGGCATTTGAAGAGTTCAGCGTTCTTCCCGCACTCCTCGATGATGGCGTCGCACCAGCCACGCGCCGAGGGGACGGTGGTGCAGCACATGTTGGGGATGCAGCCGTTCCACGTGTCGGCGTAGAAGAGGTTCGCGCCGGTGAGTTGTTTGACGTTGCTGAGGCACTGCGTGCGCTTCGCGAGTTGCTTGGCGTTCGACAGTGCCGGCAGCAGCAACGCCGCGAGGATGGCGATGATGGCGATGACGACTAATAATTCGATGAGGGTAAAAATCTGACGTCGCATCCGATTCGGGATCAGCGTGTTCAGGATGCGACTATGCGTGCGAGCCATGCCTACCTCCCAGATTTTTAATGGCTTTGAAATGTCGTCCACAACTATAAACAATCCGGCCGACACGCATACTATGCCTGTCGGGCATCTCTGGCGCATACACCGCTCATATCATCACGCCCTCGGAGTGTTTTCCCAGATTTTTAATGGCTTTGAAATGTCGTTCCCATCACAAACAATTTGTCCGACGGTTCAAACACGCGCGACGCTTCTCACTGGCACACACGCCGCCTCCGCCGCCTCGCCTTCAAAGTGTTTCCCGGGCCAAACAGAAAACGTTTGCATATTAAATATAGCAGATGCGCGTTCACCTGTCAAGGTCAATTGATCTCGAGTTCGCCCTCGCCGTTGTCTTCCTCGTCCTGGTCGTCGGGTAGGTTGGGGTCGGCGTTCTTCTTTTTGGCCTCTTTCTCCAGTTCTTCTTTGAAGGGTGGCATGGTGTGGATGTTGAAAAGAATTCTGCGGATGGTGGCGAGGTCGACTTTCGTGTCGCCGAACGCTTCGCTCGAACCGGCGACGGCGTTGTCGCTGATGGCGGAGAGTTTGAGCGTGACGCAGGCTGAGCCGTCAAGCAGCACCCTGACGTCGTCGGCGTCGCGCCGCGGCGTCCAGCGTGTGGAGCCCGCGGTCCTTAGCGAGACGCAGCGGTCGAGAGGGATGGTGAAGTCGGCGAAGTCGGTTTTCATGGTGACGATTCCGGCCTCGGAGACGGCGGTGAGCGCGCCGCTGATTTTATCACCGTTGCCAAGGGTGATCGAGTCGCATTCGGCTTCGGGGAGCGGTTTGGCGTCGATCTGCTCGCCGTTCCATTTGGTGACGCGGAGGTTGGAGATGCGGAACTTTCCCTGCGAGTCGTTGGCGAAGCCGAGTATCCCTCCGCTGTCGCCGATGTCCTTGCTGGCGTTCCACTGCCCTGCCTGGGAGCCGTTGACCAACAGCCTGAAGGCGCGGTTTTTCTTGTCGGTCAGGAGCGTCACATGGCATTTCGCTTTGCCTTTCAACAACTTGCTGATGCTGGTGTTGCCGCCCGACTCCCCGCGGTTGCCTTGATGGGTGAAGGTTTGGAATGAGAGGTAGTTCGGCGAGATGCCGATGGCATAGGCGTTGCCGCGGTAGCGCGCGATGGTTTCGGAATAGAAGAATATGCACAGGTTGGAGTTCATGCCAAGTCCCGCGAGGTCGAAGTCGATGGCGGCCATCTCGGGAAGGCCGATGTCTTTCGCGAGACTGCCGCCCTGGCGCAGTTCAATGACGCCTTTCGCAGCGGTCGCACGGTCCTTCATGCCGCGCCCCATGTTCTCGTCGCATTTCCAGCCTGTCGCGTCGTCGCCGAGCTCGTAGACGATCCGTTCGTTGACGGCTTTGGTCGGGCGCATCTCCGCCAGCATGTGGCGGTTGATGCTCAGCTTTCCGGCGAAGGCGGTGCTGACGACGATACGGTCGGTGTCGAGCGACAGCGACTGGCAGGGCAGGACATCGCCATTGGTGAGGACGACAAGGGCGGCGGCGGACGTGTCGGCGGGCGCGGGGCGGCCAAGGAGAACGTGCCGCAACCCTTTGGCGGAGAAGGTGAGGGGGGTGCGGGAATCCTTGTGACGCCAGAAGATGGTTCCCTGTTCGGCATGGTCGAGCGCGCCATGAAGGCGGTCATTGTTCATGAAGACGGCGAGGGGTTCGAAAGGCGCCGCGGGAGGAGCCTCCGCGACGCTTTTCTCGTCCTTCTTTGAGTCGGGAGCCGCTGGCGCGTTGCGGTGAATGACCGCGTTGCGGTTGAAGAGCATTTCGGCATGGAGGGGGACCGTCGGTATGACGAAGGCGAGCAGTGGCGTGAGGAGGTGGCGCGTCAGTGGCTTAACGTTCACCACCTTCGAAAATAACAAGAAACCACCACCACGCCTCATACAAGGCCGGCCAGTCGGGAGTCTGGCGCTGAAAGGCAGGGCGACAAATTGGGCTGCGGGGAAGCTCCGCATTGTTTTCATTGCGCGGCCTCCTGTTGGTCGGTCGGTTGGTTGGCTCCCGGGTGCGGGAGTTTTCTGATCCATTCCGGCGGGGCGTCCGCGACCGACCCGAAATGCGCGGCGGAGGCGCGGTTCTCGGCGGAGGCAAGTTGCGTGCCCGAGCGGCCGATAAGTCGCGGCGGTTTGTTCCCGCCAACGAGCGCGACTGTTCCGTCGCGCAGCATGCAGAGGCTGGCGCCTGACCCCTCGGCGCTCCAGACGACTACGCCGTTCTCGTCGAATTCGTATATCTTTTTGTCGCCCATGGAGGAGGCCAGAATGTTGCCGTTTGGCAGTTTGACCACTTCCGCCGGCTCCTTGAGTTCGCGCTTCCAGGCGACCGTGCCGTCGGGGGCGATCTCGGCGATCCGGTTGGCGGAGCATTCCGTCACCAAGGTGTTGCCGTTGGCGAGCCGGATGGCGCACGTGGGCGCGCCGAGTCCGGTGGCCTTCCAGGCGACTTTGCCATCTGGGTCGATTTCGAAAACTTCGCCACTTGCGGGGTAGCTGATGAGCGTGTTGCCATTGTCGAGCCGTTTGACGTCGCTGACGTCGCCCTTGCCGACGGATGCCTTCGCCGAGCTCCAGACCTCTTTGCCCTTGAGGGTGATCTCGGCGGCATGGCCCGGAGAACCGGCGAGGCCGACGAGTAGATTGCCGGTGGGCAGAGTGCAGGCGGAGAATACCTTCGCCTTGAGGACGATCTCCTTGTGCGCCTCGGCGGCGATGTCAAGATCGTCAGGATGGGCGTCCGGTCCCTCTTTTCCTGTTTTGACGAACATCGGCAGGGGAAGGAGCACCACCTTGTTCCTGTCAGGGTCGGCGACGATGAGGAGTTGCAGTTCATGGGGGGGCATCGGGACAGTGTCCTTGTGGTCCTCGAGCCATTTCCGCCATTTCACGACGGCGACGGCGCGTTTCTCCTCGGAGGCGGTCGCCTTGAAGCCGAGATCGTCGCCCGTCAGGCGGCGGAGGGCGTATTCGGCGTAATGCCGGACAAGGTCCGACGGATGCGACAGGAGGGTTGCGAGAGCATGGAGGATGCGGGGATCCTTCTGGTCAATAAGGGTGTTGATGGCGGGCAGCAATTCCTCCGGCGAGCTTTGCGAGGACTTCTGGCTTTTCTGCAGGTCGCGCAGGAGGGCCCGGCTGCGGAAGGCGATCTCGGGTTCGGGGTCGTCGGCGTGCTTCTCCAGTGCGGCCCGCGCGGCCACGCCGATTTTCGCGAATTCTTTCGTCGCGGCCTCTCGGTCGGGAAACTTCTCGGCGCCAAGCCGCGTGACCAGGGCCTCGAGCGCCTCCTGGTCTGGCGGAGTGGCGGGCACTTGGTCGACACAGGCGGTGACGATGTGCCAGGGAGCGTTCGTGTTCTTGCCCTGGCCATTCCGCATTGAGTCAGTGGAGCAGTCGGCCGAGAGCTCAACCTCCTGGGCAATGGCCTGGCCGGTGCGGCCTTCAAACGCCGCCAAGGAGAGAAGGAGGGCTGAGAAGGCGACACGGGGGGCGAGCGGGAACTTTTTCATCACGGTGGTGTGTCCTCATTCGTTCTGTCTGCGACAATGTTTAATACAATACATCATGCCGTGCGGTGGAGGAAGCGGGAACGTGCGGGCCGTAACAGGAAATTCTATCGGGGCGAACCACCCGTTACGCCGAATTCCCATGGTGAGGGGCTGCCGCGCCCCACTTTTGCTGTCTTTCAATCCGACTTTGGTGGCGTTTCGCGCTTGCAAAACGCTTGCCCTTCAAGTACTTTCAAGGCCGGTTTGAGAATTTACCGCTTCAAGCTGGGGGTATTATGAGATTCGTTCTTGCCGGATTGTTGGTCGTGTGCTTTGCCGGGTGCAGCATCATCAAGAAGGAACCATATCGGGAGACCTGCTACTTTGACCTAGGGACGGCGCCCGCCGAGGCTGCGTGCGAAGGCGTGGGTGTCACTGTGGCGTCGGTTAGGGGGCAGGATCCCTATCACGAGCGGATGGTCTTCCGCAAGACTGACAACATGCTGGAGATGGACGAGTATAGCCGCTGGAGCACATCCCCGGCGCGACTGTTGAACCGACGTCTCACGCTTGCCTTCTCGCAGAAAGCGGCATCGACCGGTGTCTCCTGGCAGATCGACGCCGAGATTCTTCAGTTCGAGGGGGATTTGACGAAGAACACGGCAGTCCTCGCCGTGGACGTCTCACTGTCAAAGGTGTCCGCGAAGGGGGGTGCTCCGGAGGTGTTACCGGGCAAGGTGTACCGCGTCTCCGTTCCGGTCGGTGACCGCATGACGGGCGACGCCTTCGCGAAGGCGATGGGTGTGGCGGTGGACCAGTTCATGGCCCAGGTGGGCAAAGACATCTCAGCATCCTCGCAGACGAAGTGACGGCCGCATGGCAACGTTCGAACGACGCGACAACAAGGTGCTGATCAACGGACTGCAGGGCGCGCCCATGTCGTTCGCCGAGATGCAGTCCGCCTACGACGCGTTGTGCGGGGCGCTCGACCGCTCCGTCGGGAGGGTGGAGGTCGACATGAACGGGGCCGAGGCCACCAATCATGCCATGATCACGTTTCTCATTGGCTGCGGCGACCATTGCGCCGCCAAGGGGATTCCGCTTTCCTTCATCAACCTCTCCGATGACGCCGTCAAGGAATCCCTGCTGAAGCTGGGGTTCGACGAGATAGGCGGATACAAATGCAAGGAATTCCGGGAGCGGAAGCCGCGTTCGATGGTCGCCACGGTTGGCGAGGGGGCGCTCAAGTTCGTCGCGGACACCTGCAAGCTCGCGAAATTCGCCGTGGAGTCTGCCAAGGCCGTGGCATACCTCGTCAGGCATCCCGGCAAGCTGGATGTCCGCGAGGTGCTGTTCTACTTCGACAGGAGCGGCGTCGACGCCGTCCCGATCGTGGTGCTCATTTGTCTTCTGGTGGGAATGATCCTCGGCATGCAGGGATTGCTGCAGTTGGGACGGTTCGGGCTCAGCCCCTACATCGCCGACCTGGTCTCCCTGATCGTGGTGCGGGAGCTTGGGCCGCTGATGGTGGCGATGATCTGCATCGGGCGGGCGGGCTCCGCCTATGCCGCCGAACTCGGGACGATGCGCGTCAACGAGGAGATCGACGCCATGGACACCATGGGGTTGAAGCCGGCCCGCTTTCTGGTCATTCCCAAGCTGGTCGCGCTCATGGCGGCGATGCCGCTGCTGGTCGTCATCGGAAACGCCTGCGGGGTCGTCGGCGGGCTGCTCGTCAGCGTGTGCATGACTGACCTGACTGCGATTGAATACTGGCGCCGGACGGTCGAGGCGCTGCTGCCCGTGGACGTGCTGCAGTCGCTGATCAAGGCCGTGGTGTTCGCCTTCATCATCGCCGGAGTGGGCTGTTTCAGAGGGATGGAGGCGGACCGCGACGCCAAGGGGGTGGGCAACGCCACCACCTCGTCCGTCGTCAGCGGGATATTCCTGGTCATCGTGGCGGACTTCGCCATCACCTACATTTTCCCGAAGGTGTTCTCGTGAGGCAGGGGTGTTACTCAGGTCGGTAGGGTTCAGGGTTCGGGGTTCAGGGAATTCCCTCTCGAAAGAATTGAACAAAAGGGAATCGGAGTCTCGGAACATCTTTTTAGCCTGAACCCCGAACCCTGGTACCTTCGCAATACTAGTGAGGAAGCAAATATGGCCGACAAAACCGGAGAGGCCGTCGTCGTCGCCCGCGACTTGGTCATCGGCTACGACGACTACGTGGTCCTCGACAAGCTGAACTTCGAGGTCCGCAGGGGCGAGGTGTTCGTCATTCTTGGCGGATCGGGCTGCGGCAAGAGCACGCTGCTGAAGCATATCATCGGGCTGTACAAGCCGCTGTCCGGGGACATTTTGATCGCCGGCGAGAGCATCGTCACCGCCGACGAGCGGGAGAAGCCCGAACTATCGAAGCGCTTCGGCGTCCTTTACCAATCGGGAGCCTTGTTCAGTTCTCTCGACCTTCAGGAGAACATCGAATTGACGTTGCGGGAGTTCACGCCGCTCTCCCGCGAGATGGCGGCGGCCGTCGCCAGGCACAAGCTCAGCCTGGTGGGGCTTTCGGGCTTCGAGCACTTCCTCCCCGCCGAGATCAGCGGCGGCATGAAGAAGCGCGCCGGGCTGGCGCGGGCCCTCGCCCTCGACCCGAAGATCCTTTTCTTCGACGAGCCCTCGGCGGGGCTGGATCCCATCTCGTCCGCCGAGTTGGACGCATTGATCCTCGAGCTGCGCAAGCACCTCGGCTGCACCATCATCATGGTGACGCACGAGCTTGACAGCATCTTCACGGTCGCCGACCGGGTGATCGTGCTCGACAAGGCGAAAAAGGGCATTGTGGAGGAGGGCGATCCGCGGTGGCGGCTGGTGGCCGCGAAGGCGCCCCACTACTCCGAGTCCATCACGCCCGATCCGCTGCTCGACGAGCTGCGCGCCGCCGAGGGGCTGCGCGCCATCGGCATCGTCCCGA
>CAYTFM010000099.1:0-7200 GCA_964436735.1 uncultured Victivallales bacterium
ACGTCAGGACAGCCCAAGACGGGGAGCAGGCGTTGGCACTGCTGGACGCCGAGCCCTTCGACGTGGTGCTGATGGACATACGGATGCCGCGAATCAGTGGAATCGAGGCCACGCGGGCGATTCGGGAAAGCGATCAGCGGACCGGACGGCGTACCGTGATCATCGCGCTGACGGCGCATGCGCTTTCCGGCAACAAGGGTGCTTTTCTGGCTGCGGGGATGGACGGCCATATAACCAAACCCATTCAGAAAGACACGTTTTTCAAAAGTATAGACGCCGTGCTTGGATTTCCACAGTGACAAAAATGAAAGCCATAGGCGCAGAGTCGTGCTGACCGCTCATGCCTACAATAGTAAACAAATGGCGTCATTCCCGGCCGAGTTCGTAAAGCGTCAGGCCTCCCGCCGTCGTCTTGCTCAGTTTCATGCCCGGACCCAGGATATTCTCGACGGAAAATCGTTCCGCGGAAGCTTCGACCTCCGCCTTGTCAGACTCGGTGAGTTCGCGGCACTTGAGGTGGTCGGGCGCTTTGGTGTACCTGTTCTCGTAGTCCGGGGTCGCGGGATCCCGCGAGGGCATCGTACCCGCGTCGCATAAGGCGGGCACCGGGAGAGGCACCATGGGCGACGCCTTGATCTGGCCGCCGCCGGTGAAGTTGACATTCTCCCAGTTGTCCTCGGAGACAAGCCATGTAAGTTCCTGGTCGAAAGGATTATTCAGATTTCGAGGGTATGGATTCCTGTCAATGAAGCCGTTGCAGTTCCAGTCGACGTTTCTTCTGATATCCCCAGGGATGGTAATAGGATTGAAGCCGGGATAGGTGACCTTCGAGCCAAACCCTAAGGACTTCGGCCCCAGCCCCGCCCTCTCGCTGACTTTCCGCTCGTCGATAGGGTTGAGCAGAACGCTTGAATAGTCGTAGTTGCCCACCTTGCCGTCCGGCCCCGTGATCCCATCGAACTGGAAGTGGTAGTTCATGATGCTGATGTAGTTGGGTTTGTAATTGAGGTGATCGTAGCCGCCGTGGGTGAGTCCGAGGTTGTGCCCGAACTCGTGCATGATCGTGCCCCCGGTCATACCGGCGTAGCGGACGTCGGATTGCTGACTCTGCAGCGAGCAGATGAAGTCGACGCCGCCCGTCCTGAATCCGGCGTAGGTGGTCCCTTTGTTCCGCGAGATCCCAGATGAAAGGAGGGCGTCGAACGCGTAGCAGGAGAGGCAGTAGTGGTAGATGCTCGGCACGTTCTGAAGATTGTACTTCTTGATGGTGTACTGCTTGATGGCGTCGACATCCGACCAGTCGTAATCGTTGCCGACGAACTTCCCGATGAGCGTTCTGCTGTCTAACGGGTATCCAGAGTTGACGGCGACTATATGAAGGGCTATGCCTTTTTTCCCATGCAACCCCTTGACGGGGGCGTCATTGAACGCCTTGAGCATGATGGTGGCCGCCTCGTCGGTCGGCTTATTATTGAGATTGTCAGAGCCAACGTAATCCACCACGATGATCGCATCCTTGCGTTCAGGATCCAGGGTGACCTTAAAACCATCGAAATAAAGGGGGGTATTCTCCATGGAATCAGGGATGCCGTCGCCGTCTCTGTCGCTCGGTGTATTTTTGTTCGACCAGTCGTAGGCGGACGGCGCGCTCCTGCCGCGGATCGAGGCGGGATCATCCGGGTCGGGTTTCGCGCTGAAGGAGCTTTGCGCGGCAAGAAGCATGAAGCCGGAGAGGGCGGCGGAGAGTGTGCTGGAGAAGGTTGTTCGCATCGCGGGACTCCTGTCACATTGTTGCGTATGGTCTACACGTTTCAACTATAGCTACTCATGCCGTCAAATCCCAGGTTGAAATGAAATTGTCCACCTGAGAAACTACATGAAAGGAGCATGAACCCATTCACTATTTGCATCGCCTCATTGTTGGTCGTCGAACCGTCATTTCCCGCCTTCGATCGAGTTCGATAGGCTAACGAACCCACAACCGGTTCCCGCCTTCGTTACTCCTATAAACGCTGTTCTCCCCATTTTAGCAATAGGTCATCGAACCTACATTCTGCGGCAATCCATCCTGTGCGTGTGGAGGGCGAATGTTGCTATTGCCTCGCAAGCATCTATTGATGTGATTGTTATATCTTATGGCCGCTTATTGGCATTGCGCATGCTCACTATAACGGGGAGGTCTGCCAACTGGCTGACTCCATCGACGAACGGGAAAACGCACAAGGAGCCGTTGTATGCCATTAGAGTCTCCGCGCCACACGTCACGGGATTGCCATCCACTTCGGCGAGTCGTCGTGGTGGACGACGACAAGACGCAGCAAGCGCTGCTCGCGTCTCTTCTTCGCATTGAAGGGTTCGAGGTGGTCAGCTTCGATTCAGCTGTGCAGGCGTTGACAAAACTGGATCATGCCGCTCCTCCCGCGTTGATTGTCACCGATCTGCACATGCCCGGGATGGATGGATGGCGTTTCTGCCGCCTTCTTAAAAGCCCCGAATACGAAGCGTTCAACCACGTCCCCATTCTGGTCGTCTCGGCCATCTTCATGGGAGAGGAGGTCAGCGAGTTGACGATCGGGGTGGGAGCCAACGCCTTCCTTCCTGCGCCGCTGAACGCCCGGAGATTCAAGGATACGATCCGGCGCATCATGGCAGGAAAGCTTCCCTGCCATGAAACCACCGTGCTCGTCGTTGACGACGACCTGCATATCGCCCAGGTCATCGCGCGCGTTTTCTCGGAAAACGGGTATCACGCGGTCATCGCCCACACGAAATGCGACGCGTTGGAAAAAGCCTTGGCCCTCCGTCCGGATCTCGCGGTCGTGGATCACCATCTTCCCGATGGGGAAGGCTATGATCTCATCGCGGATTTACTCAGGCACAATCCCAATACAGCCGTGATCATCATGACAGGGGATCAAGACTCGGATATCGCCGCGAAATGCATCGAGAAAGGAGCCAGGGCGTACCTTTCGAAACCGTTTGACAACACGTATCTGCTCGCGCTCGCCCACAAGGCCTGTAGGGAAAACGCCCTGATGCGGATCGAGACCGTGCTGGAGCGGCGGACGAGTGAATTGCGGAAAAGCGAAGAGCGGCGCGGACGAAGCGAGGAGCTCTTCCGCACGATGGCGGAGTTCACCTACGACTGGGAGTACTGGGTGCGTCCCGACGGGTCCTATGTCTACATATCCCCCTCCTGTGAACGGTTGACCGGCCACCGCGCCGAGGAGTTCTATGCCGACCCCACACTCATCGAACGGCTGACGCATCCCGACGAGAAGGCCAACGTTAGTGCGCATCAGCGCGAATGCTGTGGCGAGTCATTGGAGAGCACCACCGCGGAGATGGATTTCCGGATCGTCACCGCGAAAGGCGAGACACGGTGGATCAGCCATGCCTGTCGGCCAATCTACGGAGCGGGGGGGGAGCACCTTGGGCGGCGTGTCTCCAACCGTGACATCACGGACCGCAAGCTAGCCGAGGAGTCACTTGAGAAAGCCATGGTGGCGGCTTCCGCCGCCACCCGTGCGAAAAGTGTGTTCCTCGCCAATATGAGCCACGAGATACGCACACCGATGAATGGAATCCTCGGCCTGACCGAGCTTCTCTTTCAGACCAGTCTGACCGAGCGGCAGCACAAGTATCTCTCAGGCGTCAGCTCTTCCGCGGCCGCATTACTCTCCATCATCAACGACATTCTTGACTTGTCGAAAATTGAGGCGGGAAAGCTCGTCCTCGAGTCGACGGTTTTCTCGCTTGACATGCATCTCGTCTCACTTTTGCGCGGTCTCGCCGTGCGCGCCTACGAGAAACGGGTGGAGCTCCTGCTCTTCGTCACGCCATGCGTTCCCGACGAACTGAAGGGAGATCCGGGACGGCTTGGCCAGATCTTGAACAACCTCGTCGGCAACGCCATCAAGTTCACCGAGAAGGGGGAGGTCTCCATCAAGGTGGAAACCGACGCCTTCCTCAACGGAGATGTGGTGCTGCATTTCTCCGTGCAAGATTCTGGCGTCGGCATCCCCCGAGAAAGTCACCATCTCCTTTTCGAGGAGTTCACCCAAGTCGACTCCTCTGTCAAGCGGAAATTCGGCGGCACAGGCCTCGGGCTTGCCATTACGAAACGGCTTGTGGGCATGATGGGAGGCAGGGTCTGGTTCGAGAGCGAGCCAGGCAAGGGAAGCGTCTTCCATTTCACCGCCCGCTTTCCCGTCTGTTCCGCTGCAGCCCCAGAGCAGAGCCAGTCCCGCGCCTTTGACGGCGTCCACCTGCTTGTCGCCGACGACAACGAGTATTCCCGGGAGTTGTTCCGTACGGTTCTGGAGAAGTGGAATGCGTTCCCCACAACGGTAGGCAGCGGCCGCGAGGCTTTGGCCGAGTTGCGGCGGGCGGCCGCGGCGGGATCCGCATATCCCCTCCTCCTCCTTGACCTGCTCATGCCTGACATGAACGGCATCGAGGTGATCGAGCAGCTCAGAAGAGAGCCCGCCATCAGCGCCACGCGTCTGCTGGTCATCTCCCAGTCACAGGAACCCGCCGCCTTCGAGAAACTGAAGGGGCTTGGCGTCGACGTCTTCCCCAAACCGTTCAGTCAGTCGGAGCTGCGTGCCACGCTTCAAAACCTTCTCCGCGATAGCTCCGCCCTCTCCGTCTCACGGCTTGGCAGGGGAGGCAAGCCGGACCGCGTCGAGCCGATCAGCGCAGGCACATGGACAGGAAACCCGCTGCGCATTCTGCTCGCTGAGGACAACCCGATCAACCAGTTGGTCGTCACCGGGATGCTCACCCCGGACCACCATGTCACGGTCGCGAACAACGGCCGGGAAGCCGTCGAGGCATTCAAAGCGGGGGTGTTCGACGTTGTCTTGATGGATGTAAGCATGCCGGAGATGGATGGCTGCGCGGCTACCCGGGCGATCCGAGAGTACGAGCTTGACCGCGGAACTCCGCCGCGCGTCGCGATCATCGCCCTCACCGCCCACGCCATGAGCGAGGACAGCGACCGATGCCTCAAGTCGGGGATGGACGCCTATCTCATCAAACCTATCAGGCAAGATGAACTGCTCGCCGCCTTTGGACAATTCTGCCTGAATCTCGGATCTCCTCCCTTGCCTATCTCTCCCGCGCGGTCATTGTTCGACCCCGAAAGGATCTTCGCCGACATGGGAAGAAACAAACTGCTGACGCAGAACATCATCGCCGCGTCGGTCGAGTATTTGCCGCTGATGCTTGAGGCCGTGCGCGCGGACATCAAGGGGGGCGATCTCGGCAGGATACTTCTCTCCACCCACAATTTGAAAGGATCGCTCGCCGTCTTCAACCATGAGATGACGGAGAAGGCGAGGCAGATCGAGGCGACAATCAAAACGCGGACGACGGTCGGCGTCGACACCATCTTCTGCGAACTCTCGGAAATGACGCGCAGGCTGGTGGATGAGATGAAGGACTATATGGCATGCGACGATCATGCTGAAGACGCTGTCACATTACTAATTTGATGAAAAGGAGATCAGAGTATGCGTATTCTCATCGCCGAGGACAATCCAATCTACGTCTTGATGCTTCAAAACATCTTGAAAGACGATGATCTCACAGTAGTGGTGGCCACCAACGGAACCGCGGCATGGGATGTGCTTCAGGAGTCGGAACCGCCATTGATCGCCATCCTCGACTGGATGATGCCGGGGATAAACGGCGTCGAACTATGCAGGAAAATCCGCGCCGATCCGACACTGCTCAGCCGCGTGTACGTCATCATTCTCAGCTCGATAGACGGCAAGGATGAGATCGCCATGGGGCTTGAAGCCGGCGCCAACGACTACATAACGAAGCCTTTCAGCAATCTTGAGCTCAGCACGCGTGTCGCCGTCGGCATGCGCATCGCCAGACTGGAGAAGACCCTGGTCGAAGGCGTGGATGCGCTGGAGAAGGCCCGTATTGAGATCACGCAACTCAAACAGTTCTTGCCCGCCTGTCCCTACTGCGCACAGATTCCGAAGACGACGCGGACGTTGCGCTTTGACCGGGAAATCTTCCTGGAGTCGGGGATGGACGACTATATCACCCCGCCTATTCAGAAGGACAAGCTGTTCGATGTCAGAGATGTGTCGCGCGAAGAAAGCCTTGCGGAAAAGGCTGCGCGGTGAGAGCCGCTCCAGCGTGCGTGTTGGTCGACGAGCCGTCACTTCCCCGCCTCAGATCGGATTCCATAGGCCACCGTGCCTACAAATGAGCGGCGCCGCCGGCAACCGTGCCTCGTCTAGGAAAATTGTTGTTTCGTTCTCGTCCTTGACCCTCAGCAAGCGGTCCTCGTCCTCGACCTTATTCGATTACGAGGAGGAGGAGGACGACGAGGACGATTTGGATTCGAGTCCCGCCGTAGGTCGACAGACCTACATTTGTCCGCATTTCTTCACGCGCGCAACGCGGAAGGATGGCGTCATTAGATCGCATCATGTTTACGTTGTTGTTGTTATGTGTTTCATGCGTTCGTTGGCCTGGTACATGCTTATATAGAAATGACTCTTGATCGGCGTATGCGTCCGCCCTGGTCTATCTGATCAACTCCAGGAGGGTGAATGTCGCATCGTCGGATCACGGTAATGAACCATAAGCGGGAGCAAGCAGATGACGATGACGAATCCATTCCTGTTGTTCTGCGTGGATGAAGGACGGTATGCGCTGGATGTGGCGGCGGTGGAACGGATTGTGCCTGCGGCTGAAGTGATCCCCCTTCCTGGCGCTTCCGAAGCCGTGGTGGGGCTGGTCAATATCGCGGGCGATATCACTCCAGTTGTCGATGCGCGGTGGTGTTTCAGATTTCCGCGCCGGGAAATGGAACTGAGCGACCGCTTCATTGTAACGCAGGCGTCAGGCAGGTCGCTGGCGCTGCTGGTGGACAAGGTGGAGGGAGTCGTGGAGTTGTCAACGCGCGCCTTGGACAATGCGGGAGCCGACCTGTCGGACGACGCCACCCCCGCCGCGGCGATTCCAGGCGGCATCGTTCTGATTCGGAGCATTGATGAGTTCGCTGTCGCCGCCGGTTTGACGAACGGCGGGACGAGGCGTGAAAAGAATGGGGTGGTGGAGTGATACGAACAAATGATGCTCAGCCTGTCAACACGACGACCGCCGCAGCATTGGCCAACCTGGGCGCCCTCATCGCCGCGCGCATGGGATTGCATTTCCCGGAGAGTCGGC
>CAYTFM010000099.1:7210-15220 GCA_964436735.1 uncultured Victivallales bacterium
TTTGCTCCGTGCCGCTCGGGCGATAGCCCGGGAACAAGGGCAGGATGATACCGAGGCGTTCCTGCGGTCCGTTGCCGCCGCGCCGCCGACTGATCGGCAGATCGAAATCCTGACCGCGCACCTAACCGTGGGGGAAACCTACTTCTTTCGGGAAATGAACAGTCTGGATGCGTTCCGGCATCATATCATTCCGGACCTGATCCGTCGGCGCGCCGGCGGAGATCAACGACTACGCGTGTGGTGCGCAGGCTGCAGCACGGGGGAAGAAGCCTACACCATTGCGATGATTCTGGACGAGTTGATCCCCGATCCGCATGCGTGGAACGTCCATATCCTTGCCACCGATATCAATCCTCAATCACTTGAGAAGGCGCGGCGTGGCGTCTATTCGGAATGGTCGTTCCGTGGCGTGCCGAAAGCTCTGCGGGAGCGATGCTTCGAACCGCAGGGCGACAAAACGTTCACGATCCGTCCCAGATTCAAGAACTTGGTCTCCTTCGCCTGCCACAACCTCGCACTGGATAGCTATCCGCCCACGCTGAGCGACACCACGACGGCCGATGTGATCTTCTGCCGAAATGTGATGATGTACTTCACACCCGAACTGATTCAAAAGGTCATCGGCCGCTTCCGGCGCTGTCTGGTCGACGGAGGGTGGCTCATCGTCGCGCCGTGCGAGAGTTCCCTGCCGCTCGCTTCCGAGTTTGTGTCCGTCCCCTTCGCCGGTGCAACTCTCTATCGGAACGACAACCACAAACCGCTAAGCGCGCCCGTATGGACGCGGTTGCCGCGGATTGACGCGGATTACGCGGCGGAAGAGCGACTGGTCGTTCCGCTTCCGGAGCCCATCGCATGGGACGTGCCGACAATTGAAAAGACGCCGATCACGGCACTTGGCGTCACCCGACAGGCGGATCCTTACGAGGAATCCCTGATCGCCTATCGGTCAGGACGCTATCTCGACGCCGCGGTCATTCTCCAGAAACTGTTCGACGTGACCGAATCCGGCGCGCCTGGCATCAAGGAGGGGAACGCCTTCGCCCTCATGTCGCGAATCGATGCGAATCGGGGGAAGCTCGACCGCGCGGTTGATTGGGCGGAGATGGCAATCGCCGCTGACAAGGTCAATCCGCTTTTCCACTATCTGCTGGCCACCATCACCGAGCAGCAGTTTCGTCCCAGGGAAGCCGCGCAGGCGCTTCACCGCGCGCTCTACCTCGACCCCGCTTTCATCATGGCCCATTTCACGCTGGGAACGGTCATCCTCCGCGAGAGCGGGCCCTGCGATGCGGGCCGCCATTTCCGCAATGCCGCCACGCTTTTGGCGGGAAGGCCGAAGAACGAGGTTGTGCCCGATACCGAGGGCGTGACGGCCGGGTGGCTGCTTGAGATCATCGAAACCATGACGACCAAGGCGGGCCAAGCCCGCAACCGAATGTTGTGCAACAGTGCCGAAGAAAATTTTGTCCCAAAAATTTTGTTCTAAGACATTTCCGTCGTGACACGTGGGACAACAATTTTTCCAAACGATGTAGTGATAAAACATTTTTAGGAAATGTCTAAAGAGGTCTTCGCATGATGAACGAGACCATGTCGGAAGCTGCCAAGAAGCGGATCTTTCAGGATCGGGCGCGGGCGTTGGCGGAGGAGTTCCAGGGAGAAGCGGACGGGCGTCAGCGCATTGACGTCGTGGAGATCAAATTGGCGCACGAGAGATATGCCGTGGAGTCATTGTATGTGCGCGAAGTGCTTCCGCTGAAGGACGTGACGCCGCTGCCCGGCACCCCTGCGTTCGTGCGTGGGCTGCTCAACGTGCGCGGCCAGATCCTGTCGGTTATTGACCTGCGGGTGCTCTTTGACCTGCCGTGTGAACTGACGACCATGGCGACGAAGGTGATCATCTTGCGTTCAGACGACATGGAGGTGGGGGTGGTGGCGGACGCCGTGGTGGAGGCCCATTCCATTCCACTGGACGAGATCCATTCTGCCTTGCCCACGATGACGGGCATTCGCGGGAGGCATCTGCGCGGCATCGTGGGCGGGGACATGGTTATTCTTGATGCTGCCAAGCTGTTGGCGGATAAGGCACTTGTGGTGAACGAGGAAGTCGAAGGAGACGAAAGATGAACAACATGCGATTAGTGGTGAAGCTGGCGTTGGGGTTCGGAATCTTGGTGGCGATCATCGTCTTTCTTGGGAGCGTGTCCGTGTGGCAGCTGAAGAAAGTCGGACGCATCGCTGAGCAGTTGTCAACGGAGAGCGTGCCGATGGTCAATGCGTCGCTTGACGCGGACCGAGCTCTACGCACCGCGCGGTATGAGTTCCGCGCCTATGGTTTGACAGGTGATGACAGGTATCGCCTGGCAGGGCTCCCGCACCTCAAGGCGACCCAGGCGCACTTGAAGGCGGTGAGTGATCTGGCTGACAAGTACTCGAGCCTGGCAGGTATGAAAGAAAAAGTTAAGCACGGCATGGACAAGACAGCGGAATACGCCACGCTAGTTGGAGAGACTTCGTCTCAAGACAAAGAAGTTGAGGCGATTCATGCCAGGCAGAACGAGAGTGCCAGCCTATTCGTGAGTAATAGCGCCGCATATCTGGACAGCCAGAAAAAGCTGCTTGAAGCCCAGATACAGGAGACTGCCACCGCCACGAATCTCACCGAACTCGCCGCCAGTCTCAAAGAGCGGCTCCACAAAGTCATGCGTGCCAATGAAATTATCAGCTCGGGCAGTCGTTTGTGGATGTCGTACTGGGAGTCCGCGGCGTTGCGAGACCCTCGCGTGGTTCAGGACGCCATGAAGGAGTTTGAGGTGATCGATAAGAAGTTATCCGAGATCGCACTGGTCACGAGACAGGAAGCCGACAAGACGCATCTTGACGCGATGAAGAGCGCGGCCGAACACTACAAGGCTGCGATGAAGGAGTATGTCACTTCCGCGACCGCATGTGCTGAGTTGGGCGTGGATCGTGACGACGTATCAGAAGCCGCTCTTGAAGCGGTCGGCGCTAATACGACGGTGTGCATCGGACGGGTTGGGACGATGGCGGCGCATGCGTCGGCAAACCTCGCACAGGCCGTCAGGATCATGCTTACCGGGATCGTGGTCGCCATCCTCATCGCCCTGATGTTGATGCTCGTCATTATCCGTGGGGTGTTCCGGCAGGTGGGGGGAGAACCGGGCATGATCGCGATGATCAGCGAGAAGATCGCGGCTGGCGACCTTACCGTGGATTGGCGTGGCGGCGTCAAAGTGCCGACAGGCATCCTGGCATCGGTCGGGAAGATGGTGGACTGCCTGCGGCAACAGGCGTGCGAGACCAGAGAGGCCGCCATTGTGCTGGCCTCTTCGGCGAGCGAGATCTCGGCGTCGGTGGCGCAGGTCACCTCCGGGGCGCAGGAGACCTCCACGGCGGTGACGGAAACGACGACCACGGTCGAAGAAGTGAAGCAGGTCGCGCATCTGACCAGCCTGAAATCCAAGGAGGTCGCGGAGAATGCGCATATGGGACTGCAAATGGCGCATGCCGGACGGAAAGCGGCTGAGACGGTGAACGAAAGCATGACGAGGATCAACGAACAGATGGCAGCCATCGCCGACACGATCGTGAAACTCGGAGAACAGAGCCAAGTGATCGGCGAGATCACTTCGACGGTTGACGACATTGCCGAGCAATCCAATCTACTGGCCGTGAATGCGGCGGTGGAGGCGGCCAAGGCCGGCGAGCACGGCAGGGGGTTCGCCGTCGTCGCTCAGGAGATAAAGAGCTTGGCCGCGCAGTCCAAGCAGGCGACGAAGCAGGTGCGGGGGATCTTGAACGACATCCAGAAGGCCGCCGGCGCGGCGGTGATGGCCACCGAGCAGGGCGGCAAAGCGGTGGAGCAGGGAATGCAGGAATCCCTGCGTGCGAATGAGTCGATCATTGCCCTGAGCGCCAGCTTTACCGAAACGGTTCAATCCGCCAGGCAGATAGCGGTTTCAACGCAGGAGCAACTCACGGGCATGGACCAGGTGGCCTCGGCGATGGAGAGCATCAAGGAGGCCAGCGCAAAGAACCTGGAGAGCATGAGGCAACTGAAAACCGAGGCGCAGACGTTGAAAGACATCGGATGCAAGTTCACGGAGTTGGTGGAGCGGTACAAGGTGTAGTCATGAGCACATCGGAACAGGAATTCCTCGATGAATTGCGGAAAACGTTTACGTTCGAGGCCGGAGAGCATCTCCAGACCATCGCGTCAGGTTTGGTCGAGATCGAAAAGAAGAAAGATCCTGCGGAACGGCAGGCCGTGACGGAGTCGATCTACCGCGCCGCGCACAACCTGAAAGGCGCCGCGCGGGCCGTGAACCTGTCCGGCATCGGCCTTGTCTGCCAGGCGATGGAGAACGTCTTCTCGGCAATGAAAAAGGGGCTGCTGACCCTTGCGGCGGAAGACTTTGACATTCTTCAACGCGTGGGGGACAGCATCGTGCGGATACTTGTTTCGCCGACGGGCGAACCGGATGCGGACTCACGCGCGCTCATCGAACAGTTGAACCGTATCGCGGCACCGGAGAAGAAGGTGCCGCCCCAAGAGCTCGCCGAACCGGCCCGTGGCGCCGCCGCTCCACTGCCACGCGGTCAGGACAACGCGCCGTCTTCCGCCCCCTCCCTGGTGGCGCCTGCCGCCGTGGCGACCGGCAGGACGGCGGCGGATACGATCCGGATCGCCACGTCGAAACTCGATGCCATCCTGTTGCAGACGGAAGAGCTGATTTCCATCAAACTTTCAGACGAACAGCACATCGCCGAACTAACAGAAGTCACGGCTGTGTTTGACTCATGGAAGAAGAAGTGGGAGAAGGGGCATGCCGCGCGCCGTATAGGGGGAAAGCGGGAAACTGACGCCCCCAAGCGACTGTCCACCTCACGAATGCCCCTGCTGCCTGATTCTTCTGACGTGAGTTTCGCCCGTATGTGCGACCTCGATAGCAGGCTCAATGGCCTGCTGTTGGCGTTGCGGGTCGATCGTCGAGCGACGGGTCTGTTGATTGATCAGTTGGTGGAAGGTGCTAAGAGCGTGCTGCTGCAACCCTTCTCAAGCATGTTGCAGACATTCCCGAAAATGGTGCGCGACATCTCCCGCGAGCAGGGCAAGGAGGTTGATCTTGTGCTTGCCGGTGGTGAGATCGAGATCGACAAACGGATCCTGGAGCGGATGAAGGATCCTTTAATCCATCTGCTGCGCAACGCCATTGACCATGGCATCGAGAAGCCCGACGCGCGCAGGGCGCGTGGCAAGTCCTCTGGCGGCACGATCATCGTCGAGGTCTCGCAAGCCGAAGGCAATTTGGTTCGGATTCTGGTTTCGGACGACGGGGCTGGCATCGACGCGGCGAAACTACGGGAGTCGGCGGTCACGCGCGGCTATCTGCCGCGTGCCGCGGCGGACGCGCTCGATGATCAGGCGGCCATGATGCTCATATTCATTTCCGGAGTCTCCACCAGCACCCTGATCACGGACCTCTCCGGCCGTGGCCTCGGCATGGCCATCGCGCGGGATGCGGTGGATAAGCTGGGAGGCAAGATAGCGGTCGACACGAGCAAGAGGGGGGGCACGACGTTCAGGATCAGTCTTCCCCTCACGCTTGCGACCTTTCATGGCGTGCTTCTGCGGGAATACGGCCGACTTTTTGCCGTTCCCACGGCGAGTGTCGAGCGCGTGCTTCGAGTCAAACTGGAGGACGTCCGGACGGTCGAGAACCGGGAAACCATCCTTGTGGACGGCACACCGTTGTCAATGGTGCGGCTGGGAGCGGTGCTGGGACTTGCGCCGACCGCGGATGGAGTCGAGGTTCGACCGATGCTCTCCGTGATCATTCTGGCCGTCGGGGAAAAACGGATTGCCTTCACGTTTGACCGCCTGCTTTATGAGCAGGAAATCCTGATCAAAGGCCTCGGCGCGCAACTGCCTCGCGTCAGGAACATTGCCGGAGCCACGATTCTGGGTTCGGGCAAACTTGTGCCTGTCTTGAATGTGGCCGATCTCTTGAAGTCCGCCGTGCGCGCCGGGCAGACGGTAGTCGCTCCGCGAGCGGCCATTGCGCCGCCGCGGCAGACTATCCTCGTGGTCGAAGATTCGATCACGTCGCGCATGCTGCTCAAGAGCATTCTCTCCTCGGCCGGTTTTGACGTCCACACGGTGGTTGACGGTGACGAGGCGTGGATGGCGCTCAAGGAGCGGGACTTTCACGCCGTGGTGTCGGACATTGAGATGCCGCGCATGAACGGCTTCGATCTGACGGCCAAAATCCGGGCTGACGCGAAGCTTGCGGCGCTGCCGGTTGTGTTGCTCACGTCTCTGGAATCTCGATCGGACCGTGAACGTGGCCTCGAAGTAGGCGCGGACGCCTATATCGCTAAGAGCAGTTTTGATCAAAGCAACCTGCTGGATGTGGTGCGGAGGCTGCTATGATCCGAGTTCTGATCGTTGATGATTCGTGGGTCGCCAGGGCGCATCTGGCGCATATGCTGGCCTCCGACCCTGAGATCCAGGTGATCGGATCGGTGAGTGGCGGAGAGGAGGCGCTGGCTTTCGTGGAACGGCAGAAGCCGGACGTCATCACCATGGACATCAACATGAGCGGCATGGACGGTTTCACGGCAACCCGCCGCATCATGGAGACGAGTCCGGTTCCCATCATTATTGTCAGCGCCGTCTTGGATCCCGCTGACCAGGCGAACTCTTTCAAGGTGATTGATGCGGGCGCCGTGGCGTGCCTGTCGAAACCACCAGGCATCGGAGATCCGAATTACGAGAGTGCCAAGGTTGAACTCATCGCGACCGTCAAGCAGATGTCGGAGGTGAAGGTGATCCGGCGCTGGCCGAAACGCCAACCAGCGCCGGCGGCCGAGGTTCCCGTCCTGCCGCTGATCAAGACGCAGATCAAGCTCGTCGCCTTGGGCGCGTCCACCGGCGGACCACCGGCGGTCCGGACGTTTCTTGCGCATTTGTCTGTGAACTTCCCCCTCCCCATCGTACTGGTTCAACATATCGCCAAAGGCTTTACGCAGGGTTTCGTCGAGTGGCTGAACAGCTCGTCGCCCCTCCCGGTCTCGCTGGCCATTCACCATGAAACGCTTGTGAATGGACGGGTGTACGTGGCTCCGGCCGACCTGCAGATGGGCGTTACGGCCGCCGGCCATATCGAACTCATTGACGCGCCACTGGAACACCACTTGCGCCCATCGGCGTCCTACCTCTTCCGCTCAGTGGCGGAGGCGTATGGGCAGGCGGCTGTCGGCATTCTCTTGACCGGCATGGGCGCGGATGGCGCGGTTGAGTTGAAGCAGATCAAAGATGCCGGCGGAACCACCTTTGCCCAAGACAAGGCGAGTTCAATCGTCTTTGGCATGCCGGGGGAAGCCATCCGACTTGGCGCGGTGGATCATGTGTGCCCTCCCGAAACGATGGCGACGACATTGACCGAAATGATCCGGAGGCAAAAAAAGTGAGATGTGGAGTGAGCCCATGAAAAGCGAAATGAATGTTTTGATTGTCGAAGACAGCCCCACGCAGGCCATGCAACTGAAGCGGCTTCTTGACAGCAACGACTGTGTGGTGCGGGTGGCTGGCAACGGGCGTGACGCGCTGCGGATGATCGCGGAAGCGAACCCGGAAATCGTAATCAGTGATATCGAGATGCCGCTGATGAACGGGTGCGAGTTGGCCATGCAGATCAAGAACGACCCCACCCTTGCCCATATACCCGTCATCTTGGTGACCTCCCTATCCGACCCCCTGGATTTGATCCGGGCGATACAGAGCGGAGCTGACAGCTTTCTCACGAAGCCGTATGAGAAAGATGTGTTTCTCCGCCGGATCCAAGAGGTTATCGCGAACAAGAAATTCCGTCTGTGTGACGATCGTGACCGCGTGACCGCGCGGATTTTCTTTGCCGGACAAGAGCACGAGCTTACGGTGGATCGGTATCAGACCGTGAGCTTGTTGCTGTCCACTTTTGAGGCGGC
>CAYTFM010000099.1:15230-23207 GCA_964436735.1 uncultured Victivallales bacterium
TCAGCAGAATGCCAAACTGGTTGAAAAGGAGAATGAGCTCATCAAGACCAAGGAGGCGGCCGAGGCGGCCAACCGCGCCAAATCGGAGTTCCTGGCTAGTATGAGTCATGAACTGCGCACACCGTTGGGTGCGATCATTGGCTTCTCGGAACTGCTCGAGGAGAAACTTTTCGGAGATCTGAACCCCAAGCAGGAGGAGTATGTGCGGGATATTGTCGAAAGCGGCCGGCACCTCCTGTCGCTTATCAACGACATCCTGGATCTGGCCAAGGTGCCGGCCGGGACGGTGCCTATAGAAGGAACCACCTTCCCGTTGGAGACGTTGCTGGAGGGCAGTCTGGTGATGGTCAAGGAGAAGTGCTTGAAATGCGGGATCACACTATCGCTGGATCTGCCGGAATCGGTTAGGGATCTATCGATCTCGGCCGACGAACGCAAAGTAAAGCAGGTCATGTTCAACCTGCTCTCGAACGCCGTCAAGTTCACGCCGGAGGGTGGTGCGGTCACGGTGGGCGCGCATGTCATCGCGGAATGCGCGGCATCCACCACATGCCCGCCGCAAGCCGCGATCGAGATCTCGGTGCGCGACACGGGCACTGGCCTTGCCAAGGAGCATCTGGAGAAGATTTTTGAAGATTTCTATCAAGTGGCTGTCCGCGCCGCCAAAGGCAAGACGCCGGGCACGGGGTTGGGGTTGGCGTTGGTCAAGAGCATGGTGGAACTGCACGGCGGTCGAGTCTGGGTCGAGAGCGAGGGTGAAGGCAAGGGTAGCACGTTCCGATTCACGCTCCCCGTAACTGGAAAAGAATGCGGAGAAGTGGAGAAGGGCATATGAAGCAGTTGATTCTGATCGTCGACGACGACGCCAAATACCGCAAGCTGATCCGTGATGTGCTGGAGGCGGCGGGGTACGCCACGGTGTCCGCCGAGAATGGCGCGCGTGCCATCGAAC
The DNA here is from genome assembly GCA_964436735.1 of uncultured Victivallales bacterium. Classification (GTDB taxonomy): domain Bacteria; phylum Verrucomicrobiota; class Lentisphaeria; order Victivallales; family GWF2-38-69; genus CAYTFM01. Next base: position 16,183 of record CAYTFM010000099.1, read on the forward strand.
TGACGCGTTTGAACACGTTCAGATTGATCATAATGGATGTGCAAATGACTGTGATGGATGGTGTTGCGGCGGTCAAGACGTTGAAGGCGGATCCCGCGACGCACGCCATTCCCGTCATCGCGGTCACGGCCCTGGCCATGAACGGCGACCGTGAACGCATCCTCGCAGCCGGATTCGACGACTATCTGGGCAAGCCCATTAGCGTGAAGGAGCTCCGCGTTGTCGTGGCCCGCCACCTCGACCTTGAGGCGGCGGGGGTGGTCACGCATGAAACGAAAGAAGTCGTGAGTGTGTGACAATGAAATCAGCTCTTAACTGGCCGTCGCGGCCGGAGCTTATCTGCGTTTACTGCCCCAAGGAGGCTGTGTAACAAAGCCCAGGGTAGCGCTTTTGCGCACCCCTGGGCTATGAGACGTAGCCCCTTGGGGCAAAGAACAAAAAAGCAATTTTCTAAACGATTGAATTCGCGGAATCGATTCACCAATACAAACGAGAGCTGCCTGATCAGCAAAGTTGGCATGAAAAGGTGTCAGGGTTCAGGTTTCAGGTGAAACCTGAAACCTGAAACCTGAAACCCGAAACCTGAAACCCGAAACCTGAAACCACAACAGGAGACACGCAATGAGTACCCCCCCTCTATTTGGTCCACGCTCCGGACGCATTCTGGTGGCTGACGACGAGGAGAAGAATCGACGCCTGCTTCGGGACATCCTGGAGGCTCAAGGACATCAGGTGACGCTTGCCGAAGACGGGCAAGAGGCGCTGGACAAAGCCGTGGCCGATCCCCCTGACGTGGTTCTCCTGGACGTCATGATGCCGAAGATGGACGGCAATGAAGTCTGCCACCAGTTGCGGCAGGATTCCCGAACCGCCCATCTTCCGATTCTGATGGTCACGGCTTTACATGACCGAGCCGATCGCCTGAAGGGCATTCAGGCCGGCGCCAACGACTTCCTCACCAAACCAATTGATCCCGAGGAGATCCGTTTACGCGTGAGGAATGCCGTCCTCGCCAAACAGTTGTACGACACCGTTCAGGAAGATTATGTCCAACTCAAGGAATTGGAGACCTTGCGCGACAACTTGGTGAACATGATTATCCACGATCTACGCTCGCCGTTGGCTGGCATGATCGGCCTGATGGAGCTGATTGGAGGGGAAGACCATGCGAGCCTTGTGCCGGAAGACCGGGATGACCTTCTATCCATCATAAAGTCGGGGCGCAACCTGCTGGAAATGATATCGTCGTTGCTGGACGTGAGCCGCCTGGAAGCCGGTCAGATGCCGGTGAACAAGGCGGTGGTTGGCGTTCGGGAACTGGCCGAGGAGGCCGTTCGCAGTCTTGCGGGCTTTAAGGACGCACACCGCGTCCGCCTCGAAATGAGCGATGCTCCCGACAGCGTGATGTGCGACCGTGAATTGACGCGCCGGATCATAGCAAACCTGCTGGGCAACGCCTTGAAGGTCACCCATGCGGCTGAGGAGGTGTGCCTTGGTGCGCAATCGGACGCCGCGGGGGTGCGCATTCAGGTGCGTGACATGGGATGCGGGATACCCGCCGAATATCACCAGAAAATTTTCGAGAAATTCGCCCAGGTGGAGGAGAAGATGGCGAAGAAACCGCACTATTCCACAGGCCTTGGACTGACCTTCTGCAAGCTGGCGGTGGAAGCGCAAGGCGGCGTGATCGGCGTGCAGAGTGAAGTCGGCAAAGGCAGCACCTTCTGGTTCACGCTGCCCGGGGGCAGTCGGGCCCTGTAAGCGGGTGATGCGCCAGACTACGCCAACGATTCCATGACACCTTCAAACTCGCTGCGAACCGAAGGCAAGATCTTCGAGGCGACGGCCGCGCTGATGCGCAGCTCCGCTCCGCAACGGTCGACTAGATCTGAGCTTGGTAGTGCCGATCTTGTAAGATCATCGCCCGCGCTCAGGCTTTCGGCCATCACGGTGCCAAGGATCGCCAGACTCCAATAGACGCTTGGTGGCGCGGGTGGCGCGTCAAGATGATGTGTCCGGGCGATCAGCGTGATGACGGGATCCAGCTCCCAGCGCGCCAGAAGGGCGGCGCCAACTTCCTGGTGCTGGTCGCGAAGCCCGATGACGTAGGATTCTGAATCCGCGGGAGATCGGTTTCCCCCTGCGATGCGCTCGCTGATGACCCATAGCAGAAACGACGCGCCAGCATCGGCCATAAGCCCCGCCATGTACGCCGTCTCCGGATCCAAACGGACTCCGAGGCCCGTGAGTTCCGCCAGCCCTCGCATAGAGACCGCCCGCGCGATGGCGTAACGCCATAGCCGCGTCTGCAAGCGCAGAATTGCCGGATCTTTTGCCGGGTGGGAGTCGCGCACGATCACCGTTTGGACGAGGCTCTGCAGTTGCCGCAATCCAAGACGGCCGACTGCCATGCGGATATCATTGATGTGGGCACCTTGCGCATACTTCGCGCTATTGATGATTCGGAGCACTTGAGCCGCCAGCCGCGGATCGTGCTCGACCAAAGCGGCGATCTCGCGCGTCGATGCGTCTGGATTCGCCAAGAGCGAGCGGAGCTCGGAGAGGATCGCGGGGAAAGGCGGCAACACAATTTCGCCGCGGCGGACCTGTTCCACGATCGCGCTGAGCACGGAGTCCGCTGGAGGCTTGTCCGGTTGCTTTGCCGCGGTCGATCCGGTTCCCACTGCAAGCGGCGCGACGGCGCTCTTCGCCTGCCGCGCGCTTCGACGCGCATCATGGATCTCAACGGCTCGCGCCACCGCCGCAATCAATTCACTGGGCACCCAGGGTTTCCTAAGGTAGTCGACCGCGCCATTTCTGAGTATATCGATCACGTCGTCCATGGTTCCGTGCGAGCTCATGACGATCGCCGCGGCATCAAGATCGTGGATGGCGAGTTGGCGCAGGAGCGTGAGTCCATCAATCTGCGGCATTTGGATGTCCGAGATGATCACCTGTGGCCGCAGTTCGATAGCCAACTTCAAACCGTACACGCCGTTTTCCGCCGAGCTGACGTCATAGCCGAGTCGACGCAGCCCCCTTTCCAGGGCGCGCCGCATATCTTCATCGTCGTCAACGACCAGGATCCGATCGGGACTCTTTAGCGATGTAGATGAAGTCGTAGGCATCGTTCCAACCATCCCCCCTCCGCTTAGGGTTCAATGCAAAATAACCCGAACCGTCACTATAATGAAAATATACCATGCCTTCGTGGAATGCACATCCTCATGACGAATGAGGTATCTAAAATACCAGTGCTGTGTGGGTTGATGAACCGTCAATTCTCCTCTTCAGATTGAAGTTCGTAGGCCACCAAGCCTACAAATAAGCTCTGCCCAATTTCATAATTCCTGATTCGTGGAACATGTCCTTGCCCCCCCCGCGGCTCGGCAAGCCTCGCCCTCCAACATACGCATGAATTTCACGCCTGAAGTGGAGGGCGAGGCCTGCCGAGCCGCGGAAAAAGGGCACAAGGCCGTGGGGCCGAGCAGGGAGCCTAAGTTCCTGCGCCGCCGGCTACCCTGCCTCCTTCGGACGGAAATTCCTGCCACCTGAAACTCGAATCCCCACGGCTGATTTCGGCATCGCGCCACCCCGCATTCGTGCCTGTTCCCCAGCCCATTCGTAGGCCGCGAGACCTGCATAGTCGTGTCATCTCTCCCGTGGTGTACTGCGGCACGACGTCTATTTGAAATGCAAACAATTAACCACGTGCCGCTTATGCGTTACTTGCATTTGTTGGCATGACGCATGCTGTCTATCCATTGGGAAGAAGACGCCCTTTTGGGCTCAATGCACAATAAGCTGAACATTTGGCGGGAGTCGCCCAAACGGATGCGTGGATATTCGAGACAGATATAGGCACTGAACGGAGATGAGCTATGGATACCAATCTTGATTTTTTGAAGAAGGGGATTGAGAAAGGCACGGGCGAAGGCACGCATGAGACGGAGAAGGCCGTGGAGCACGTGAACAAATACAGGGATGCGGTAAAGGTGTTGTTCGACACCATCGATGACTGGCTTTCGCGGCATAAAAAAAACACTCCTCTGAAATCCGAACGTTCCACGCTGCAAATCTCCGAGATGTATGTGGGGACGTATGATACCGAGCAGATGGAGATAAAGATGGGGGGGAAGCTTATCAGAATCATTCCCAAGGGGACTGATGTGATCGGCTACAACGGAAGGATCGACGTGCTCGGCAAAAAGGAAGACGTGCTGTTCAGCGAGAAGGGAGACGTGATGCTCGTCACAGATGATTTCACCGCGTGGAGGATCGTGGTAATGGATCCGACGGCGTGCAGATGCGCCGCGGATCAAGTCGACGAGGAGGCGTTCATGAAGCTGATTGACTGTGTCTCCTGATCTGGTGGAAGGAAATAGAAGGCACCATCATTGCTGCCTCGTAGGCTATTTTAGAATCGCGTAAGGGAGGAATTGAAATGATCAGCACAAAGCCATCCAAAATGTATGTGAAATGTGACGCTATGCGGAACACAACCACAGTATGCTCGTTACGGTTTGAAGAGGCGGGGATTAACGATCTTTTGACCGTGCTTGGCGCGGTTGCATGGCTCAATTGTCCTGATGTGAAGCAAATCTCACAATTTACCGAGCTTGACACGAAAACGGCAGGCCAGCTTTTGAAGAACGGCATTGTTCTGGGACTGCTCGATTCATTCGATGGCGAGCTCTATTCCTTGGTGCCACCCTATCCGTTTAAAGGCTCCCTCGCCCAGCAGCGGGCGGTGATCCGGGAGTCTCTTGTCCGCATGCCGCTGCTCACCAATGTGCGCCAATTCCTGTGCATGGAGGAGACACTCGATGCCGCTCTACGGAAGGCGGCCGCTGTTCAACGGATCGAGCACTTTGATCCTGAACAACTCGCGCCTCTGCTGAAGTGGGCCAAGGAGCTGAAAGCGCTTGAACCGAGTATTGTTTTGGAGGATCTCTACGAGGAAGCCGCGAAGGCGAAGTCAGAGCGCAATGAAAAGCATCCCAGAAAACGCGTCGTCTTCTTGTCGCACAACTCAAAAGACAATCCCGTTATTCGTCAAATCGCAACAGATCTCACGGGCGTAGGCATTTCCGTATGGCTTCATGACCAACGGGTTCGCGCGGCGAGGTCCATTGCAGAAAAGATAGCCCAAGGTCTCGTGGAATCGGACTGGTTTCTAATCGGATTAAGTCAAGATGCGGTTGAGTCGCCATGGGTTAAAACAGAATTGAACCAAGTTCTATTAGACGAAGTGGCAAGAAGGGGAACGCGTCTTTTACCGCTTCGGCTGACCGAGTGCGCGGTTCCGGAACTTGTTGCCGGAAACGCATGTATTGATTTTTCCACATCATATGAAACTGGCTTACAGGCGCTGCTCACTGCCATCAAGGCAGGACTGGAGCTTGTCGTCGATGTACCGATCCAGCCAGTGATCGGTGGTGTTGTGTCTCCGGGAACTGTGGTCGCCAAACGGTAGGATGTATATGTTTTTCAAACGAATCAATGCAGTGGCTGAAGTCTATTCACACCTGCCGCGGTACAAAGAGATTATCTGCGTGTTGTACAAGTATGGATTCGGCGAGATGCTGAAGCTTGTCAATCTGCAGACCTCACTTAAAATTAAAGACGATGAGATTGTCCACGCCGAAGGCGTGCTGCAAAAGGCGTCGGCCGCCGAGCGCTTCCGCCTGGCGCTGGAGGAACTGGGGCCGACATTTGTCAAATTCGGTCAGATCCTGAGCAGTCGTCGTGATGTGGTGGATGAGGCGCTTTTTCTTGAGCTGCGCAAACTTCAAACCAACGTGCAACCTTTTCCAGGAAAAGAGGCGGTCAAAACCATTGAGGCGCAGTTGGGGCGCCCCATCGACGAGCTATTCAGGGAGTTTGATGAGATACCCATCGCGTCAGCTTCTTTGTCTCAAGTGCATCGCGCCGTGGCCCGTGGAGGAGCTGTGCTTGCCGTCAAGATACAGCGACCTGGCATTGCGAAGGTAATTGAACAGGATTTGGCCGTCCTTGCGGATGTCGCCAGTTTCCTTGCTAAGCATGTCGACGCATTTGCCGCGCTTGATCCGGTCGGCATCGTTGAGGAATTCTCGAAAACAATCTGCATCGAATTGGACTTTGCGCACGAGGCGCGCAACATGGAACGTTTCGCCACGCAACTCCATGGCAATCGAACCATCCGGGTGCCAGTCGTTCATCGCGAGCTTTCGACGGAAAAAGTGTTAACCATGGAATATATCAGCGGTTATGCGATCGACGATCTTAGTGCCTTGCGTACGCATCAGATCGATCCCGTAAAGCTTGCCGACCGGGTGGTGAAACTCATCTTTCAGCAGATGTTCCAGTTCGGTTTTTTTCATGCCGATCCGCATCCTGGCAACATGATGGCTCTGAAAGGAAATGTCATCGCGCTGTATGATTACGGGATGATGGGCAGCCTTACTCCATCGTTTCGCGAGAAGATAGCCTCAATGATTATGGGATTGAACGAGAAGGATAATCGGCAGGTCACGCGCGCGCTACTTGGTATGGCAGATGAACACGCCGTGATGAGCACGGAGGAGTTGGAAGGTGATGTGGAGGCGTTCACCGATGAGCACCTTAGTGGGCCACTCAAAGATCTCCGAGTCGGCCTTATCCTGAATCGATTGCTTGACGTGCTTATGAAGCATAAGCTGCGGATGAAAGCTGAGTTTTATCTCGGCATCAAAGCCTTGAGCCAGGTTGAAGCAATTGGGGTGATGTTAAGTCCCGATCTGAACTTCATTAAAATCGGCAAACCGTACGCCACTGAAGCACTGGGAAAGAAGTGGAGCTTCCATGATTTGCTGCATAATTCTTCTACCGTGCTTGAGGTGACGGTTGATGTGCTCAAGACCATGCCATTTGACCTTCATGAATTGTATCAGAAGATAAGGAGTGGGAAATACAGTATTCCTGTCGAACACAAGATCGATCCTAAAGGGTATGAGCCTTTGCGTCAGACACTAAACCATATTACGAACCGAATTGCGCACGCG
>CAYTFM010000099.1:23217-26572 GCA_964436735.1 uncultured Victivallales bacterium
GCGCACGCGATGGTGCTTTCGTCGCTCCTGATCCTGGCAGGACTGCTTTTTGTTTTACAGGTGCCGCCACGATGGTATGAGATCCCAGTTTTCGCGCTTATATGCGTTGGAATTGCCGGTTTCACATGGGTGCGTCAACAGTGGTCGATTCACAAACACGGGGGATTATGAGTAACATTGAAATTCCTAAACGTTAAACTTAAAGGAGAACTGCAATGACCTTGTGCCCAATCGCCTTCATACTCGGCTGTAAGGAATGCCCCGCATTAAAGATCTGTCCTCTGAAAGGTATCATCGGCGATCACCCACAGCATGAAAAAAAACGGACCGCTAAAAAAGGAAAAACTTCCGCGAAGGCTAAAAAGAAGTAGCCATACGTAGTAGCTGTTAGTCGATGATCTTTGTGCTCTTTGTGTTCTTTTGCGGAAAATGTATCATCGTGGTTGCAGCATGGATTTAGCATTCGAGGTGCCGCAGCAGCGCTGGCTCAATTGCCGCCGCCGCCATCATTCCACTTATGAAAGATGGCTGAATTCCGGGACTGGTCACGTCTTGCCCCGCGAGCAACAGGCCCTGCACAGGCGTGCGCACGCGCAGAGCCGGCAACATCACTCGCCCCTCGGACATCTCGACGCCGTATGCCGCACCGTTTGGAGAACGCACGTAGCGGTACTGCGTCACCGGCGTCGACAGCTCGTGGGATCGCACCAACGAGGCCAGGTCGGGGAAGTGACGTTTGAACTGCGCCAGCAACCGCTGCTCGATCAAAGCCTTGAGCGCAAGATACTGCTTCGGCCGCTGGTCATCGGGCAGCTGCATCCAAGGGGCGAACGCCTGCGCATCGCACGGCGCAATCATTTCGGCTGTAGGCTTTCCGGTGTAGGCCGGATCTTTCAGCGAAGGGAACGAGACAAACAGGAGCGGCGAGTCGCCATCCGCCGGGTTGCGCCAGATGCGGCTGATGTCTTCGCTCTCGAAGATCCAGGTGTTGGCCTTGCTCGCGCCTGCGGCGGCTATATCGCCCTCCATGCCCAGGAAGAGCGAGATGTACGACAGTCCCGGCTGCAATGAGTGCACGCTCTCCTGCCAGGAGGGAGCTATTGAGTCATCGAGACACGCCACGGTGTTGATCACTCCCATGGCGGAGATCACGTGCTGTGTCTGCTCGGTGTGGCTCACACCGTCCTTTTCGTACGTCACGCCGTTCACACGCCCATTGGTCACCAGGATCTGCTGCACTTCGGCTCCCGTGCGCAGTTCACCGCCAGCGGCCGTGACCACCGGAACCAGGGTTTGTGAAAATCGCGCCGGGCCGCCCACCGGATAGAAGGCACCGGCGTTGTAATGGGTTTCGACTAACGCATGTTCAAGCAACGGTGCCACATCTGGCAGCGCACCATAGTCGCCCCACCGGGCTCCAAGCACAGCTCGCAAATGCGGGTCAGGCACCTCGGCTAAAGTGTTGGCCAGAGTCAGGTGAGCCCAGTGCCCAATATCGGAGCCATGCCACAGATGCAGGCCCCACACCAGCCATGACGGCATTCCACGTTCAGCGAGCATCGCCAAGGCGGCCTGTTGTGCCATCTTGCAGATGTCGAACCACTTTTCAATGGCGTCGTGCTGCGTCGGGAACCGCGCATGCAGTGCTTCACGATAGGCGTGTTCCGGATGAGAGATGCCAAACTCGAAACCGGGAAGGCGGATGATGTCGTACGGATTCGCAAGCGGCGCGAACTGCAGAGCATCGCCTGTCAGCCAGGCGAGTTGGCGGCCGAACTGCCCGCACGGTCCAGGATCAGCCCCAACGCCTCCGATGTAGTGAACACCGGGTGCGAACGTCCACTCGTGCCGCCGAAAGCTCTGCGTCAGCCCGCCGGCTACGCTGTGCTGCTCCAGCAACAAGACACGGCGACCAAGCCGTGCAAGAGCCGCCGCCGCGCCAAGACCTCCAATGCCCGAACCCAAAACAATGACATCCCACATAACTTTGTCCTTTCGAGCGATAAGAAACGCAGAGGTTACACTATACCGCTTTACCGCCAGAGATTTTGGCTGTTTTCAAGAACGAACGAGGAACATTTCGCGAATGGCGGTACAGATCGAAGGCATTTGTCGCTAACCAAGTTATACCCTCCAGCGCACAAAGTCCATTCAAGGGGGCAGGCGTCCAGCGTGGAGTAACTATCAGCCAGCGCGCTCCGTGTTGGTCTACATGCCTTCGTTTTCCTGTCTCAGATTGAATTTCATAGGTCGTCAAGCCTACAATGCCGGCAAATCCTTACCTGACGTAAACCGAAATAATTTTGACCACTGCGCACAAAAACTTGCCATGGTTATTGTTATAGCTTTTCGGAACCTGTTGGCATGGCGCATGCTGTTTATTATTGCGAGATAGTCGTGCTTCAATCACACATATACAAATGAGTGAGAAGCAGGAGCACGTGGTCAGGACAAGGCAACACAGGAGGATCGTGAAATGAAAACGACGAAAGCAAGAGAAGCGGTATCGTCATTGAGGATGACGCATGACGTGAAAGCAGTTTATTTGGCCGGAGACTTCGATGGGTGGAATCCGACCCCCATGCCACCGGAAGACCATGCGTCCACCACCTGCCTTGAGCTCTACCCCGGGGAATATCAAAACAAGTTTATTGTCGACGGGGTGTGGCGCGACGATCCCCACGCCATGGCAACTGCGTCGCATGGCTAAGGGGAAGGCGGACCGTGCTACCATGTCTGACGATACCACATCCCACGTCTGCGAACACACCGCTCAAAGCGATTCCGTGGTCGCGATCTTTACTACGCATATGGCGGCAGAGGTAGCCGTGAAGAAACTGCAGGGCGCAGGCTTCGACATGACGAAGATCTCCATTCTTTGCAGAGACGGTCAGGCCGGGGAACACGTGGTGGGATACTACAATACGGGTGACAGAATAGGGTATTGGGGCAAGATGGGCGTCCTCTGGGGTGGCTTCTGGGGGTTGCTGTTCGGCGTGGCATTCCTCGTGGTGCCTGTCATTGACCCGCTCGCTGTCGGCGGCCCCATCGTCGGTTGGATCATCGGCGCGCTTGAGGGTGCTGCGGTGGCAGGCGGAGTAAGCGCCGTGGGTGGTGCGCTCTACAGCATCGGCATTCCGAAGGACAGCATCCTCCAATACGAGGAATATCTCGAATCAAATAGGTTTACGGCCATTGTGCACGGGGCCACATGCGAAGTCGATCACGCGCGGGAAATCCTGCAAAACGGCAACGCTATAAGCACATAGTCAAAAGAAAGGAGGTCTGATCAATAAAAAGCCAACAACCGGCTCGGGAAACAATCAACCGGGGAAGGGATAAATCGAACAGGGAA
>CAYTFM010000100.1:0-26461 GCA_964436735.1 uncultured Victivallales bacterium
TTTGACGAGCGCGCAGGTGGCCTCGCGGACCTCCGAGACTGTGCCGCCGCTTTTTTGTCGCGCGTCGAACATGGCGGTGAAGCGGGCGGTCGCTTTGTCGGCTCCGTTGAGTTCGACCGACACATCGACGAACCGCAGGTTGATCGAGGAGAACTGCGCCCGCGCCTGGACGGCATGTGAGGATATCTCCTGGGGCGTGTAGTCGCCATTGAAAGGACACCCGGGAACCTCGAGTCCGCAGCGTTCGTCGAAAAGTCCTTCGAGGGCATGCGTCTTCGCTGCCAGCGTCACCGGCCCCTCCTCGGAAGACTTCGCGATGCCCGCTGACAGGGACACCAGTTCCTTCTTGATCAACTCCTTGTCGTCGGGTTTCCGTAGGACGTACACCGCGATGACTGCGGCGGCTACCAGCAGGGAAAGGAGTAGCGTGATGTGTCTGCGTGGCATGGGTCCTCAATTCTCCTGTAGTTGTGCATATATGAAGCTCAATCGAATTACGGTGTTCAGTGCACTACCCTCCGTGGGATCGACCACCTCAAACGTCGCTCTGCGACGTATGCATTGTGGGATTTATTACCGTGGGTTGAAACCCACGGCTACCATCACCCAGCCGCTCCGCGGCGGAGGATGCGCTGATTGTGCCGCAGAGCGGCAGACGAAGGTAGCCGGGCGTTTTAACGCCCGGAACTGGCGGTTTAATGATTCCCGCCACGGAGTGGCGGTTGAAAGAATGCCAGTTTTTCATTCACGCAGCCGCTTTTGTGAAGTGTGCCAAGTCAGCCACCAATAACTTCTCCCCTCTACCATAGCAGCTTTCCCGCGAGACGCCGCGTCTCGGTCTGGCCGAATATCTGCGCGTCGATCGGCATCGCTCGGTTGTCGCCCACCACGTACAGGTTGCCGGGATCGACCTTTCGTGGCGGGAGCTCCCAGTCCCCTCTAAGTTTGACGTACGGCTCGTCGAGTTCCCTGCCGTCGACGAGGAGCGCGCCCTGGCGGAACTCGACCGTCTGGCCTTCGAGGGCCACGACGCGCTTGAGCATCATCACGCGTTCGCCGGCCATGCGGATGGCGACGATGTCCCCTCGGTGCGGCGCGGAGAACAGGTAGGCCGCCTTGAGAATGAAGATGAACGATCCGTCGCGGCAGGTCGGCTCCATGCTGCCGCCCCGCGCCCGCATCGGCGCGCAGACATGCCCGAAGAAGAGGTAGGCGACAAGGGCGACAAGCCCCACGCGCAGCCAGTAGCGCGGATCCCGTGGGCGTCCGACCACCCAGGCGCGCCATGCGGAGTCCGTCCGCGTCCCGCTTTGTGTTGTGCCTGGCGCGCCAATCGCCCGGACACCATCGAACGGCCCGCCTGGCATAGGGAGTGGGTGTTTGTTCCTGTTGTTGGTCAAGTTTTCGAGTTTCACATTGCCACGCCGTTGCTGCCGCAAATACCGTTTTTTTCTTTGCTTACCATATCTTGTTATTTCCGTGGGTGATGTATACTATATATAGTGTTCAGTTTCAAACCAGTGCGGATACCGATGAGCAGACCACAGACGGCCGACTTCTCAAAGATACTGACCGAGGTCAGTATCGACAATTTCAATTTCCAAGTGACGCGGAATCCGTTTGAGATGGGATCCAGCATCCTGTGGTTCCGCGACGCCTACACCCAGCTGGGCTTCACCGCGCTCGGTAAATTTTCCGGCTTTGACAAACGCAAGGTCCTCGAATTCGTCGTCAAATACGCCACGAACGCCACGCTCCGCATGGAGATAGCGAAACGTCGGTTCGAGAAGAAGCTCAGTTCTTTGACGCTGAGCTATTTCGAACGCATCGAGTTGTTAAGCTACAAGGACCGCGAGGCGGCGTACCGCAGCCTCTTCGACCTTGAGATCGGCGCCGAGCACGAACATGCCGACCTCTCGTCGAAACGGCGGATGATGGTGAAGCGCTTCCATCCCGACGCCGGCGGAGACCACCGCGCCATGACCCTCATCAACGAGGCGTACGACTACCTCTCCACCCGCGCCGGCGGCGCGCGCTGAGTGAATTCAACGTGAATGATAAATAGTGAATGGTGAATAGTTGCACCACTCACGACCCACACCTCACGCCCTCTTAACTTGATCGTTCAGGGAAATTGTTATGTCAGGTGCGCGCGTCCCCCGCCTTGACGGAAGAGGCTCGGACAAGGCTGCGGTGTTCGAACCGAGCCCCGTGCGTAAGCGTGGGGGCAAGGCTCCGGAAGTGCGGCACTGTCGATGTTCGCGCACGGCCTACCGCTTGCGAAACGCTTGCGGACGCTGTATTTTCTTCTTAACGTATAAAGGTGGCTACATATGGATTCCGTGTTCAGCACACATTTCGCGCATACCCTGTACTGGTGCATGGCGGTGTTCGGTTCGACGTTTCTGGTGATCCAACTGATCATGACGCTGTTCGGCTTCGGAATGGATCATGCGGATGTCGACGCGACCTCGGACGGGGTGTTAGGCCCCGACGCCCATCATGGAGATCTCAGCGGCGTGGGGACGTTCAATCTATTCTCGGTCAGATCGCTGTTCGCGTTCGTCACCTTCTTCGGCTGGGGCGGCGTCTTCTGGGGCGACAACCTCCTGGGATTCTGCGCCTCCTTCGGTCTCGGGGTTGCGATGATGTTCGTCACGGCCTCCATCTTCTACTTCATGATGAAACTGCAGGAGAGCGGCAACATCAGATCCTGTGACATGGTCGGCAAGACGGGATCCGTCTACATGACGATTCCGGCTGGCCGCGAGAAACATGGGATCGTGACGGTCTCGATGGGCACCTGCACCCGTGAGGTGATGGCCGTCGCGGACGTCGAGCTCAAAACCGGCGTCGCCGTGAAGCTGACGTCCTGCGTCGATGGCAAACGCTATTTCGTCGAAAAGTGCTGAGTTGGTTATTGCCGTAATCTCATCTACAGGATGTGAACTATTCACGCTGCGCAATCTTGCAAACAGAAGAAGTCTTGAACTCAAACAGGAAATAATCAAAGGGAGGTGTGTATGGGACCGATGATTCTGGTAACCATTATGATCGTCGTCTTCATTGTCATCACGCTCATGATGGTGGTGGGGCGCTACAAGAAATGTCCGTCGGACCGGATCATGGTGATCTACGGAAGGACGGGGGGGCAGAAGCGTGCCGCGCGCTGCATCCACGGCGGTGCGGCGTTTGTGTGGCCGGTGCTCCAGGACTACGGGTTCCTGTCATTGCGTCCCCTGCAGATCGAAGTCAGCCTGGAGAATGCGCTGAGCAAGCAGAACATCCGCATCAGCACGCCGTCAATCTTCACCGTTGGCATCAGCACGGACGAGGCGATCATGGGCAATGCGGCCGAGCGTCTGTTCGGTTTGCATCCCGACGCCATCAGCGAGCTTGCCCGCGACATTATCTTCGGTCAGTTGCGGCAGGTGATCGCCTCGATGACGATCGAGGAGATCAACGCCGACCGCGAGACCTTCTTGAACAACGTGATGAACAACGTCGAGAGCGAGCTCAACAAGATCGGTCTCAAGCTGATCAACGTCAACGTCAAGGACATCACCGACGAAAGCGGCTACATCGCCGCTATCGGCAAGCGGGCTGCCGCCGAGGTCATCAACAAGGCCGCCGCCGAGGTCGCCGAGGAGGAGCGCAAAGGGCGCACCGGCGAGGCCGAGGCGCGGAAGGCTCAGCGCATCTCCGTGGCGAATGCGGAAGCTCTTGCCGCGTCAGGTGAGGCGGAGGCGAAGAAGTCCCAGCGCGTCGCCGTGGCGAACGCCGACGCCGCCGCCGTCTCTGGTGAGGCCGAGGCCCAGAAATCCCAGCGCGTCGCCATCGCCAACGCCGAGGCCGAGGCCGCCTCCGGTGAGGCCGATGCCGACAAGAACAAGCGTATCGCCATCAAGCAGGCCGACGCCACCGCGGTGGGCGGCGAGAACATTTCAGCCATTGAGATCGCCAAGTCCAACGCCATCAGATCCGAGCAGGAGGCTGAGGCCTTCCGCAAAGCCGAGGCGGCCAGGCGGATCGCCGAGGCCGAGATCGAACGCGCCAAGTTCGAGGCCGAGCAGAAGGCCCAGGTCGCCCGCGCCAACATGGAGCGCGAGCGTCAGCGCGCTGAGATCATCGTCCCCGCCGAAATCAGAAAACAGCAAATCGAGATCGCCGCCGAGGCCGAGGCCGAGAAACTGCGCCGCGAGGCCCGAGGCCAGGCCGACGCCATCTATGCGAAACTGGAAGCGGAAGCCAAAGGTAATTTCAATGTCTTGAAGGCCAAGGGCGAAGGCTTCAAGGAGATCGTCCAGGCCTGCATGAACGACTCCAACACCGCCGCCACCATGCTGCTCATCGAGAAACTCGAGTCCATCGTCGAGCTGCAGACGAAAGCCATCTCCAATCTCAAGATCGACAAGATCACCGTCTGGGACGGCGGCAGCTCCGCCGATGGCAAGGGCGCGACCGCCAACTTCCTCAGCGGCATGGTCAAGAGCCTTCCGCCCCTGCACGAGGTCGCGGGGATGGCGGGCATCGAGCTGCCCGACTACCTCGGCAAGATGAAGTTCTGCAAGGAGAAGGATGGCGTGGCGCACGCTGCCGAGACGGAGAAGAATCATAAAGCGTAAACGTGAAAAGTAATTGAAATTCAATCGCCACACGGAGGTGGCTCCCACATTGTTGGAGCCATGAATCGCAAGAGTGGTTTAATGTGGGAGCCAGCTCCTGCTGGCGATTCCTACTTTGAACGCAGTGGCGTAGCCGTTACGCGTTACGTTTCACGTTTTCACTTTCGCGGAAAGCGATTGCCTTTGTGCAAAGACTGCTCCATTTCAACGACCTCGAATCGATGAGCCGTCACACCGCCGCGCTGATCGTCGAGGCGGCGCATGAGGCGGTGACCGAGCGTGGTGTCTTCTCGCTGTTGCTCTCGGGCGGAAGCACGCCACGACGCCTCTACGAGCTTCTCGCGGAGGAACCGTTCAGAAGTACCATGCCGTGGACGGAAACCAGTATCTACCAAGTGGACGAGCGGCTTGTTCCCCGCGGCCATCCTGACAGTAACTCCAAAATGCTGAATGCGACCCTTCTTTCCAAAATACCGATTCCGCAGGCGAATAGCCATCTCATGCTCGGGGAAATGGACGAAAAGGACGTAAAGGATGATAGGCTCGTTGAGGAGAGACGGAAGACGCTCGAAAATTGGCTTGCCGGTCTTATCGATGGCCCGGGGGTGGATTTCGCCGTGATGGGGATGGGGCCGGACGGGCACACCGCCTCAATCTTTCCCGGTTCGCCACTCTTGCACGATACCGGCGGCTGTCTCGTGGCGGTGGTTCCCGCTCCCACGACCTGCGCGCCGAAGGTTCCCCGTATGACTCTGACGCTCAAGGCGTTGTCGTCCGTACGGGAGGCTGTGTTCCTTGTCGCCGGCGCGGACAAACTGCGCCTCGCTCAGGAGATCGCCGCGGGAGGACACGCCGAACTGCCCGCCGCCCGCGCGCGGTTCCAGGGCGCCCCGCTATGGATGTTGTCCAGTGCATAGCTCTGCGGGTTCCCACTATCAGACTTCCTGTTATGCTGAGCTTAGCATAACAGGAAGTCTGATAGTATGATCAAGATTAAGATTGTGAGTGAGCGATAATTCGCCGTACAAGCATTTTAGCCATATGGGAAAACACGTTCACCCTCTTGACAGGTGCTGTATCGTATCGTATAGTATTAATAATACCCCGGGGAGACAACGCATGGCACGGAAATACCAGACGATTCTCGACCACCTGCGCCTGATGTCGCAGAGACTTTCCGATGGCGATGCTTTGCCGTCCGTGAGGGATCTCATGCGCGAGTTCCGCGTGAGCCAGGCCACCGTCGACCGCGCCATGATGTCCGCCAAGTCCGAGGGGTTCGTCGACGTCATACCCGGCGAGGGAGCTTTCGCCTCGCATGGGAAAAAGAACTGTGGCGCCAGCGGCGGACTGCGGATCATTCTCGCAATGCACGATTATCCGTCCAGTTTCGCCGCGAAATTGGAAGAGGAATTGTCGAATGTCCTCTCTGTGGCCGGGCACACGGTGAATGTGTTTCGTTTCGCGTGGAGCAGGCGGTTGCCTGCGGCTTTCAAGCCTGGTCTCGATGACGCCATCGTCCTACTGCCTCCAGTCCAACGCATCGATCCAGCCGACATCGTCACGCTGCGGAAGACCGGTTTGCCTGTGGTGTGTGTCGCGGCTGTTCCTGAGGGGCTTGAGATCGACGCGGTCGGCGTCGACGATGTCAAGTGTGGCGAGATGGCGGTGTCGCTCCTCATGGAACGTGGCCGTCGCAGATTATGCGTGGTTGCCGGCGAACCGATGGGGCCGCAGACGAGGGCGCGGCTTGCCGGTTTCAGTTCGGCGTGCGAGAGAGCGTCGCTGGCAAGGCCGCTCATGCTTGACGCGGGCACCAGCTATGGGGAGAGTTCTCTTCGCAAGTCCTACGAGAGCGTCTTGGCGCTTGGGGAGACCGAGCGCGCGTTCGATGGTCTTTTTGGAGTGACTGACGCCTGCGCGCTCGGCGCAGTCCGCGCCCTGCACGAGAGAGGCGTCAATGTCCCGGGGGGGGTCTCCGTGCTTGGCTGCAACGACATTCCCGAGGCTCCCTACGTGATCCCCTCGCTCAGTTCGCTTGGCAACGATTATTCCCGCTGGGCTTCGGAAATCACCGCGATCATCCACCGCAGGAAGTCAGGCGACACGTCTCCCGCCGCGCAAGTCAAGGTTCCCCCCATATTTCTCGAGCGCGAGTCGACGGGGGCGCTCCAGACGCGCCGCTCCCTCAGGCGGCAACCTCGGTCTGTTTTCCCCGATGAATATAGCAAAGATAGAAAGGAGATGGCGTATGCGTGAAAGGAATCGCAGGAAACATGCCGGCTGTCGAATGGCGTTCACCCTCATTGAGTTGCTGGTGGTGATCGCCATTATCGCGATCCTCGCCAGTCTGTTGCTGCCAGCGCTCGCCAAGGCGAAGGACTTCGCCAAAGGGGTCACTTGCGCCAACAACCTCAAGCAACTCAATCTCGCGCAGATCCAGTATGCCGGCGACAATAACAGTTGGATGTGGAATGTTGGGTACACCGACCCCAACTATGACAACTGGGTTGAGGCGATCAGCGGAGGCAGGCTCTATCCTCAAACGGCGTATGTTCCTCGGAACAATATCTTTGTCTGTCCGATGTACCCCACGATGAGCAACGGTTACGAGAACCAATTCCGGACATATGGCATGTACCGCGGGCGCTGGGACGGGGAGTATGCGGCGAAGGGGTATGATTTCATGAAGACTCCGAACTCCGCCTTCATCTTCTACAATATGGAAAGGATCCAGAATCCGTCGTCGTTCGTCATGCTGGCCGACACCGTCTGTCTGAACCATCCCGGGAACTCGGCCTATAGTCTCAAACCACACTGGCAGTTCAGTCCCACGCAGTATCTGGAGGATGCGGGGATACACGCCATTCACGGGAATTCGGCGAACTGCGCCTTCCCGGACGGGCATGCGTCGCCAACCACGCCAGGCGACTTGCGGCAAGGGGCCACTCAAGTGAAAGTGTATGTGAATAAATTCTACCAGAAGGTGTCGATGCCCTGATCGCATGCGGAATCCTCTGACGGACGGGAGGCGCTCGATCCAAGACTCATGCGTGGGGCTGGTGTTGCGGTCGGACGGCCGCTTGACTTAATCTTTGGGCTTCGAATGGAGGTTGAGCTATGCTGAGGCGTGACGTGAGATGCTGGTGTGGATTGGTGGCGGTTGTCGCCTTGTTTCAACTCGCTGGTTGTCAAAGCTCGATGGAACGCTCCACGGAGCAGGCGGCGGGAGCGGTGGAGTTTTCGCCCGCCGTGGACGGCTCTCCTTATGGTGTCTGCGCGCACATCTCCCGCGGCGGCGAGCATCAGATCGCCGTCAAAGAGATGGCGGCCATGAATGCCGCAGGCATCAACTGGGTCCGCACCGATTTCGACTGGGCTGGCGTGGAAAAGAAGGAAGGCGAGTGGGACTTCGCCTCGCTGGACGAGACCGTCGAATGGGCGCGGCAGGCTAATATCAACATCCTGCCCATTTTGGATTACGATGTCGCCTGGGCCCGCCCCGTGCAGCAGCACCTCGACAAGTGGAGCACCTACGTGCGCACGGTGGTCACCCGCTACAAAGACAGGCTCCGGTACTGGGAGGTGTGGAATGAGCAGAACATCGGCGGGTTCAAGAAAAACTCAAATGGCGCGAAGGACTATGTCCTGCTTCTTGAGGCGACCTACAAGACCGTCAAGGCGATCGACCCCAATCTGACGGTGGTATACGGTGGCACGGCGGGCATTCCGTGGGACTTCCTGGAGGAGTCCTATAAAGCTGGCGCCAAGAATTTCTTCGACGTCATGAACATCCACCCCTACCGCTATCCCAGCCGTCCGGAGACAGGCAAGCTCTACGAGGACATATGCAAGCTCCGCGAGCTCATGGACACCTACGGCGACAGCGGCAAACCGATCTGGATCACGGAGTTCGGGTGGCCGACACACTGTCCTCCCGTGGTGGTCGGCGAGTTCCTGAACGGCATTTTTGAGGCTGGCGTAAAGTCCATCCGCGGCGACAAGCCCGTGTCATCCGTCGCCATCCTCTCTGATCCGGACTATCGCTTCACATTTGAGCCCGAGATGCTGGAAACCGCCCGCGTCATGGCCGGCAAACGCGCGTTCGTCGAGATCACACTCGCAGGTCTTGCTGCCCTTGATCCGGCCGTGGTCCAGGTGCTGGTCATGCCGCCAGAGGAGGGATTTCCCGCGGACTACTTTGACGCCCTCGAATCCTTCGTCCGTCGTGGCGGGATCGTGGTGTTCTGGGCCGGAGTCCCGCTGTGCTACCAATATAAGAAAGGCGCGGACGGAACGTGGAACCAGAGTGATGCCGACGAATCATTCCGTACTCGTCTGCACATCGGCTGGGAGGCGTGGTGGACGCGCAAGGACGTCGTCCCGGAATCCACCAAGCAACTGGAGGTGCCTGCTGAGGTAGGCGGCATGATCAAACTCCCGAAGACGCCGATGGAAGCCACACGGTTCCTGACCGACTCGGCCCTCAAGCCCGGTGACCGCATGATTCCGTTGATCCACGCGCTGCACAAGGACTACAAAGGGGTTCCGGTCGCCGCCTATGCGTTCGACAGCGACCTCAAGGGCGGTGTCATCGTCATGACGAACCGGCAAATCGGCAACAACGTCACGCCTGATCGACAGGGGCTTATTCTGCCGCGGGCCTACTTGACCGCCTTCCAGGCCGGCGTCCAGCGCGTGTTCTGGTATGAGTTCCAGGCTCCGGAGCACGACCTTTTCTACAACGAGGATCACTTCGGCATGGTCCACAATGATATTTCTCCGAAACCAGCCTATACGGCCATGCAGGCGCTGACTCGGGCGCGGCCGGCCGGATCCGCGATGGCTACGGGCGTCTGGCGGAGCGGCGCCATCTATCATCCACGTTGGAAACGGCCTGACGGACGCACGGGGTGGGCGTTGTGGACGCCTCAGGGCGAATCGAAGTGCGCTCTCACCGTGCGCGGGGCGATCGACGAGGCCTTTGATCATCTGGGCAGGCCTGTGGCTTTGCAGCCCAACGGCGGGGCGCTGGCGATCACCTTGACCGAGTCCGTGCTCTACATCATCGGCCCAGAGGATCTCGTCGTGCCGGCCACCGCGGAATGATATGGCGTTTGCCGTAGTCAGGCTGCGTCTGACGTAAAAAAACTAAACCACGAACACGAACTAAAAATTGAGAGGAGGACACATGAGGATGCGGGGCATGCTGGTGATGGCGCTGTGCGCGGCGGGAATGGCGGTGATGGGGGGGGAGCCATACAATGGTCCGAAGTTCATCGTCGGAGCCTGTACGCACCTTGGGTTCAGGCAGGGGATCCTGTCGGAGAATCTCTCGACGCTCAAACAGGCCGGGATCATGGCGCCCCGCGACGAACTCTCATGGAGTGGATGCGAGAAGGAGAAAGGTAAGTTGGAGATACCGCCGCATTATCCGACATTTGTCGAGGCCGCTACTGGCATGGGGCTTATCCCGTTGAACATCCTCGACTACGGCAATAAGCTTTACGATGACGGCGGCTACCCCCGTTCACCGGAAGCGGTCGACGCCTTCGCCCGCTACAGCGAGTTCGTCGCCACCACGTTCAAGTCGAAGATCCGTTTTCATCAGGTGTGGAACGAGTGGGACGGCGGCTGCGGCATGCCCAAGGAGCTCCGCGGCAAGGGCGATCCGGAAGCCTACATGAATCTGCTCAAGACCGTCTATCCGCGGCTGAAGAAGGTCGACCCTTCAATCGTGGTCGTGTCCAACTCCGTCTGCACAGGCGACAAATATCTCGAGAAGCTGCTCGATCTCGGCCTTGTTGAAAACTGCGACGTCGTGGCGCTCCACACCTACAACTATGGCGAGGCGGCGCGGACTCCCGAGGATTGGCGTGACCGCATGGAGAAGGTCGACGGCATGCTCCGCAGTCACAACGGCGGCAAGGAGGTGCCTCTCTTTGTCACCGAGATGGGATGGCCGACCCAGATCGACGCTCGCGGCACCACGCCTGAGGAGTACGCGAGTTTTCTCGCCCGCCTCTATCTGCTGGCGCGGACGTTCTCCTACGTCAAGGGGCTCTGGTGGTACGACTACCAGGACGACGGTTGGGATTGGAAGTACAACGAGAACAACTTCGGCATGGTCAGGCCCGACCTCACTCCGAAGCCCTCCTATTTCGCCATGACTGACATCTCGGGACTCGTCGCCAAGGGCGACTTCGTGGAACGGATCGACACTGGTGACAAGGCTATCTGGGCACTCAAGTTCAAACTGCCCGATGGCAAGGACTGCCTCGCGCTCTGGAGCTCACATCGGCAGGACGGCTGGCAGGTCACGCTCACGGACGCCGGAGCGAAGAAGCCGGTCACGTGTCTCAAGGTCGGCACGGGCATGCGTGTCACCCGCGCCTGGGGCACCCGCGACTGGATCGCCAAGCGCGACGACCCGCTTAAGGTTGACGAATTGCCGATTGTGCTCGATGGGCGCCCCACGCTTGTCGAGGGCGACTTGTCCAAGGTGACCGTCACCAAGGTTGTCTGTCGGGAGGCCCCGGAGGGCAAGCGACCGAAAAATGTCGTCTACCGCGTGCCCGACAAGATTGGCAGAGCCACTCCCGCCGCCGACGCGGGGCGGACGCAGGAATACGACTTCGGCGCCGACGCCGATTACCGGCTGGTTCTGGAGACGCCTCGCAAGGGACGCGAGGATCTCGACGCGAAGTTCTCGGCGAAATGGGACTGCGACAACCTTTACCTGCGCGTCACCGTGAGCGATGACGTCTTTTGCCAAAAAGAGACGCTTGAGGAGTCGTGGAAGGGCGATGGCATTCAGATGGCATTTCAAGAATTAGGGTTGGAGGGCGACACCGCGGGGAATCACACAGAGTTGGATCTCGCGCTGACTCCGGACGGGACCAAGGTATACCGCCGCGCGGCTCAGAGTGGTGCCGCCCCCGGCGAGATCAAGGAGGTCGAATTGAAGGTTGATCGTGACGGCCTTCGTACAGTTTACAACATCAAAATCCCGGTCAAGTCGGTCGATCTTCCCGCCCTCAAGCCTGACACCATCATCGGATTCTCCATGCTGGTCAACGACAACGATGGGCCTGTGCGCAAGGGCTACCTCCACTGGGGCGACGGCATCGGCACAGGGAAAAATCCACTGCTCTTCAACTGGCTGATGATGGAGAAGTGAAATGCGTCAAACAATCGCGTGCCCTGTGATGGGACACATGGCGTGGGCGGTCGTGCGGCATGCATGGAGGCTGTCAGTCGTCGTGTCCTGCTTGTCGGTCGTGTCGAATGTTCGTGCGGCTGCGGATGCCGCGATTCCTGCGGCAGAGGCAGGAGGGTGTGGCGAGGTGCTGCTCGACGACTGCGCAAGCATGTCGCGGTGGCGGTATCACAATGGCGGAGAGTTCCCGGGCGCGAAGGGGGGGCTTGAGAAGGATCCTGTGGGCAAGGGGCTGAAGTTGTCCTACGATTTTGGCGGAGGCGGATCCTATGTGGGGGCGGGATTGTACGGCGCGTTCCCCCCGGCGGCCGACGTGGCGCGGGTGGCTTTGACGGCACAGGGGGACTGCATGCTGTTCTTCCGGCTTGTCGACTCCCGTGGTCGCACATATCAATGGGAGAAGCAGAAGCGCGTCGCCGGACAGCACGCCGTGTTGCTGAGCATGACGGCTGGCTGGTCGGGCGCGTGGGGCGGCCCGAAAGAGACGAAAGCGGACAGCGCGCCTCTCCTGCCCGTGAAGGAGCTGTGGATGTGCGTGGCGAACGCCGATGGCGTCGCGAAGTTGGGAGCCGTGACGCTGACGAGTGTCTCGGTGGGAAGTTCGAAAGGTGTGATCGCGTCCACGGAACCCGTTGTCGGCGAAGACTTCTCGTGTTCCTTTGGCGGGTGGCGTGTCACGGGGACGTGGGGCAGTCACGGGTGGCGGAACACGTATCTCCGCGTCGGCGCGGAGGGGGGAGCTGCCCCTGCGGAACTCGCGCTCGATCTCCCGGCCATGGGACGGCATAAAGTTTTCCGCCTCCACCTCGAACCCGGAAAGACCGAATCCGCCGAGTTCTCCCCGGGACTCCCCAATGGCGGGAATCCCCGCAACACGTACCAGATCGCGCTGAGCCTCTCGGTCGGCAGGGAGCACTACGAGAGAATCGTTGTACTCCGCGGCGTGGAGTCGGACAAAACCGACTTTGGCGCGCCGAAACCAAGCTCGTCGATCGAACGCTCGAAATTTGGCACCTGCGTTCATTTCTCGCACGTCAACCCGGCGGATCCACACTCGTGGCCGGAGTGGCGCGACTACCAGTGGTTCGTCGACCGGATAGCCGGCGGCGGCATCAAATGGATCCGCGATGGCATCAGAACCGACAAGAGCGCCGAGGGAACCTACACGCTCAATCCGCACGACGTCGAGTGGGCGCGCTACGCGAAGAGCAAAGGGCTGAGAATCCTGTGTGTCATCTCGATGAACGCCCATGAACCAGTGGATGAGTTTGTCGCACGCTGTGAAGCTCTGGCGGAGCGGACGCGTGATCTGGTCGACGCGTTCGAGCTTGGCAACG
This sequence comes from uncultured Victivallales bacterium, assembly GCA_964436735.1. GTDB lineage: Bacteria > Verrucomicrobiota > Lentisphaeria > Victivallales > GWF2-38-69 > CAYTFM01. Next base: position 13,182 of record CAYTFM010000100.1, read on the forward strand.
AGCCGAACAACTTCGGCGGTTGGCTTAAGAAGTACGGCGGCACGTGGAACGGCAAGGAGGAGGATAACTCCACCTCCGGGTGGGTCAAGGAGCATCTGAAAAGCACCAACGCCGGAGCCGTGGCGCTCAAAAAGATCAGACCTGAAACCCCGGTGGTCGGGCTTGGCGCATGCTCGCCGACGAACTTCCGCTATCTGGACCTTGGCGTCTCTCCCGCTCTCGACGGCGTGGTTGATCATCCCTATCCGTACTGCATGCCTCCCGAGAAGATACCCTATGGCTGGGGCATGGAGAAGCGCGACGGCGTCAAGGTCGGCGACGCCAACCACACGCTCGAGGGGCTCGTCCGCTCGTACCATGAGAAGTTCGCGGCCACCGGCGCGCCGAGACAGTTGTGGTTCACCGAGTTCGGGTTCTCCACGTTTCTCTTCGATGGGGAAAAGACGGAGAAATGTCTCTATGCCGGATTCTCCGAGGAGGCGCAGGCGGTCTACATCGCGCGGGGATATCTGCTCAGCAGCGTGCTTCCTGTCGAGGCGATCTTCCAGTATGATTTCACCGATGATTACCATTCCGTCCCGCGTGATGCTGAGGCCAATTTCGGCATGTGGCGCGCCGACCGTTCTCCCAAGCCGTCGTATGGCGCGGTGACGAGGATTTGTTCACTGCTGGCAGGCTATGAGGCCGACGCCGGCGCCGGCGTCTCCATCACCGCCGCTCCACTGCACCGCGGCATGGAACGGACGGAGTTGGTGCGGAACTGGGACGATACCACCTTGACCGCCGAGAATGGCGTGCGCGCCCATGCCTTCACCTCGAAGGCGAAACCCACTACGCGCATGCTGGCGGTCTGGTCGCAACTGCCTTTCTCGAAAGAGCACCATAACCGCGTCGCCACGATCAAACTCACCGGCTGGAAGGACTTCGGTGTCGATGCGGTCGCCATCGACCTGATCGATGGCAGCACTTTTGACGCGCCAGTGAAGAGGGAGGGCGACGACCTCGTCCTTGACCGCCTATTCCTTGGCGCGCATCCACTGATGATCAGCTTCCAGTCTTCCGGGAGTCGCACCAAGGAAGGGGAGTGATTCTGTGAGCAACGATGGAAAACGCCATGTGGCTGCGAGTGCTTTCACGCTCATCGAGCTCTTGGTGGTGGTCGCGATCATCGCGATACTGGCGGCCCTGCTGCTTCCTGCGTTGAGAGCCGCGCGGGAACGCGCAGTCTCCCTCTCCTGCATGAGCAACATGCGGCAAGGCGGGCTTGCCATGCTCAGCTACGTCAATGACAATGTGGGCTATCTCCCTCCGAGTTTGTGGGAAGGCTCGGGCAAGGGGAAGTATTGGACGAACATTTTGGTCGACAACGACTATATGACGCTGCCGGGGGGCTGGAACAACAAGGCGTGGGGCAATGCGGGGAAAGGCAATAACATGCTCGTCTGCGTCAGTTCTCAGAAGGCCCGCACCCCCCAATACGAAAGAGCGTATGGCTATGCGCACGGTCAGTGGGGCCATGGTCCGTTCGACAACAAACCCTACATGATGACCAAGACCTCCCGTCCCACGGAACGGCTCCTGCTGACCGACTACAACACGCCGATCGCCTTCTGCCGCGGATGCTGCGGGGACGTCTCGCAGTGGCTGCGGCCAGTCCATCCGTACGAAATGGGCGTCAACGTCGTGCTCATGGACGGACATGGCTCATGGAAAGACGTGCGCATTCTCTCGGGTGACACCGAGGACATGTGGGGGCACGCCACGCAGTGAAAACGACTTGGCGAGAGGTCGCTGTCAAGGATCACAAAAACGCGAACGGCCCACGTTGGGGCGGCAAGAATGACGGCATCTGGCGCGGACCGCTCAAGGGGATGTCCCTCATCGTGGACCGTGGCAAACTCAAGCGTCCTGAGATGAAGCGAGCACGGTTGCTGGTCGAGGAGATCGAGGTTATTCCGACGCCCTCGGCGAAATGACGATCATGAATCAAAACCCGCATTATGCCCACGAGGAGCATCTGTGTTTTTTCTCTGAGAACGCCCAGTTCCAGTTCGGCCCTTCTGTCAATCTTTATTATCGGTAAGGGCCGCATTAGGGGCAACGCTGTCCTGTTGGGTGAGGCGATGCATCGCCTCGCTTATTGTGTACTTTTGAGATCTTCGGCGATGGTGGCGAACTGTTCCAAGGCGGCCTCCAGGTCGTCGGTTATCTCCTGTGCGATGACCTCCGGGGCGGGAAGATTGGCGGACTCCTCCAGCGAGTCATCCTTCAGCCAGAAGATGTCCAGGTTCACCTTGTCGCGCTTCAGCAGCTCCTCGCAGGTGAAGCCCTTGAAGCGTTCCGACTCCTTGCGTTCGTGACGGTTCGCCGGATTGAAGCGGGTGACGAAGTCGTCGAGGTCGGATCGCTTGAGCGTATTCTCTTTGAGCGTGAAATGCAGGTTGGTGCGCAGGTCGTAGATCCAGAGCTTATCCGTCCACGGCTTTTCCCGCGCCGGCTTGCGGTCGAAGAAAAGGACGTTCGCCTTCACCCCCTGGGCGTAGAAGATGCCGGTGGGCAGGCGCAGCAGCGTGTGGACGTCGGCCTGCTTGAGAAGGGCGCGGCGGATCGTCTCTCCGGCCCCGCCCTCGAAGAGGACGTTATCAGGTAGGACCACCGCCGCCCGGCCGTTCTGCTTGAGGATCGTGAAGATGTGCTGGAGGAAGTTGAGCTGCTTATTGCTCGTGGTGGCCCAGAAGTCGTCGCGGTTGATGATGAGCGACTCCTTTTGTTGTTCCCCCGCCTCGTTGACGATCGTCACGCTGCTTTTCTTGCCGAAGGGCGGATTGGCGAGCACCATCTCGTACTCGCCGTGCTTTCCGGCGAGGGCGTCCTTGGTGACGACCGGCAGATCGCTGTCGGAGTCGCCGCCGCTGCCGTGCAGCAGCAGGTTCATGGCGCACAGCCGCGTCACGCCGTCCACAAGCTCGATGCCGTAGAGCGTGCTGTTCTTGAGACGCTTCTTCTGCTCGCGGTCGAGCGAATGGCTTTTGACAAGGTAGTCATGCGCCGCCAGCAGGAAGCCGCCGGTGCCGCAGGCGGGGTCGCAGATGGCGTCGCCCGGCTTCGGGGCCATCACGTCGACCATGGCGGCGATCAGGGGGCGCGGCGTGAAATATTGCCCGGCTCCCCCCTTCACGTCCTCGGCGTTCTTCTGGAGGAGCCCCTCGTAGGCGTCGCCCTTGACGTCGGAGGAGAGGCTCGACCACTGCTCCTTGTCGATCAGGTCGACGATCAGCCGCCGAAGCTTGGCGGGATCCTGGATCTTGTTCTGCGCCTTGCGGAAGATGACGCCGAGCATCCCGGGCCGTTTCCCAAGCTCCTCAAGGGTGTGTCGGTAGTGCGTCTCCAAGTCGTCGCCATCAAGCCGCAGGAGCGACTCCCAGTTGAACCCTTTTGGGACGGGCGAGTCCTTCTTGAACGGCGGCTTGCTTTGTTCGTCGGCCATCTTGAGGAACAGCAGATAGGTCAACTGTTCGACATAGTCGCCATACGACAGGCCGTCGTCCCTCAGGATATTGCAGTAGTTCCATAGCTTTGCGACAAGTGCTTCAGATCTCATGGCATATATCTCCCGGAGATTTACAAATCTCTATCAAGTAATTCTTTTACCCACAGTCGGTCACGGTAGGCTCTCAAATAGAGGCGAGCAGCGGTAGAAAACTCAGCTTGAGCTCTGACTTTTTTGATGAGTTCTTTTTTGTGATACAAATAATTAGACTCGTTTCCGCCAGCCTTTGCGTCATCTCCTTTTAAGACATGTTCCTCAATATCTATTGCGAGTTGTTTCCGCTTTCTCACCAATGCAATTTGCTTCAAATGGTATAGTTCAATGCTTGCCTCTACTCGATCAATTGTCATCTGATCACTCTTTGCGGGATGAGGAGATCCATCGGGGAGGAATGTAAGGAGTTTTGTGTCGTCGACATTCACCGGATCTAACAATTTTGATCGCTCGCAAGGATCACTTTTACTATGAGCGTATGATGGAGGCGGAATTATAGGAAAATGGTCTTGCTTGCCACCTTCTGTTCCGCCGATATCTCGCCTCCTACAGTTGCAGAATGTGCAGGATAAACGGAAATTTTTCCAATCGAAGGCAAGCCACGTATAGCCAGGATGTGTATCTTCCTCAATGACAGAGTTTTTTGGGCGGAAATGATCAACGGACATGTCAGAGCGGTCTTGTTTAGTTTCACAATACCAACATTTGTCATGACTTGCTTCCCGCAGTGCTTCTTTAGCAGCACTCCATACCGATGATTTTAAATTGATTGCCTTGTGTCTTGCCTCAAGGCAGATGACATTTAACTCACTTCCGGTTTTCCCTTTTGATTCAGCTTCATCTTTAGCTGCAGTCACCTTTCCCTCAACAAACCTTTCAGCTTCCTCTACTATTTTTTTCCAATCGGAAGGGAGACAGCAGCAAACGTCATCCTGAAGGATAAACCTCATATCTTGCCTTCCTCATGCTCAATCTCATCCAATATTTTGTCGGTCTCTTTGGCAAGGTTCTCGATGTCCTTTTTGTTCCAAGCCGGTTTATGCAGAATATCACGAGCTTTTCGTCTGCGCCCAAGAGCCTGTAAGTAGATCCGATAATAAGGGTCAGAACTAGCGGATTTGAACCCTAAGTGCTCAACTTCTTTAGTCAAATCTTGTAGTTTTTTCAGATCGTCTACCGAAACTCTTTTCTTTCCGGCCAATTCCGCATGTTTGTCGAGCAAGCACAGTGTCTCATCATCCAAATCAGATTTCAGCCCAAACATTTCGCTTGTAAGAATTCCTGTAAAGCCCATGCCTCTTAGGTTTTCGCCAGCCAGGGCTGCGAAGCACTCCTCAGTTTGTTCGCGGCGTTTTAAAAGGTGAATATTCTCCTTGAGCAGTCCAGCGATTGCTAAAGGATCATGTGTCGATAGAAGCACCTGGCTATTCAACCGTTTCTCAAGTTCTTCGAATGGAAGACGCTTGGGAGAGTTTTTGTCGGTGACATCCCCTACTAAGGCGTCCAAAAGCAGATGCAAGTATCCAAGCTGCCAGTGGGGATTCAAGTGGGTATCTGGTTCATCCAGAAGGACGAGAGATTGATTCATCTTCGTGAAACGAAGCAGGCCGAGAACCATCATAAGCTGTTGTTCTCCTTCGCTCATTTCTTTGAAGGTTACAACGGTCTGCTTTGTTGCTGTTGCGTTTATCCGAATGCGGATTCGCACCTCGTGAATGATTGATGAGAAGTCAGTGCATTCTAAGGCGACAAAGAAGCTGGTCGGGTCAGCATATTCCGAGGCTAGTTTTTGCAGGTGTTTTTTACTCGGAAGAAGCAGGAAATAATGATCGCCTGCGCTTTCCTGAAATCCATCATCCACTCGTTGTTGTAAGACCATATGCGCAATCGAGTGGCGGCGAAGGTGTTCCAGAACGGGACGAAGTAGTCCGTCTGCGCCCCAGAAATCCTCAGGATTGTTGTTGCGATACCATCGCGGACGCTTTAAAACAAAGAGAACTGATTCGAGATCTTCGATGCGTAGATGCTTCTTCAAAAAACTGTGGATTCCCGGGTCATCCTCATAAAAAAAAGCAAGCAGCGCATATTTCGCATGTTGGGTTTCAGCGTTGAAGAATCGTCTTTCTTCCAACAGACGTGCAAGGGTTTCCTCATCGTACGTTTTCTGCTTTAATAGCCTATTGTAGTGTTCTTGTTTCGGTTCTGAGAAAAGGTCAGCAAACCTTTTGCTTGGGCCGGAGTAGTATCCAAATACAAAATGGGGTAATGGAATCTCTTCCCGTTTACATATATTAAAGTCGATATTGCCCGATTTATGATTGCGTTTCGATGCTATCTTTGCTTGGGGCTTGCGCAAATTGATTTGCCAATCAATCTCGACCAATTGCCCATCTATCTCGTAACGAATGCGATAGTCTTCCAAGCCAGCCTGCGGTGTCCATTTGTCTTTTGTTTGCCATTTATAGAGGTCGCGAAAGATAGCAACAAGTACTTCAAACAGGTTCGATTTTCCCGTGCCGTTCCAGCCGAGAAGCACGTCGACTGCATGGTTCGGATCAAATATCACTGAATAGTCTTCTAAATTCTTGAACTTTTTGATCCAAATTTCATGAAGACGGAAGGGGCCAGACGGTTTTCTATTAGAATTATGCCGATGATGAGATTTCTTTGCAAGTTGCTTTTGCCCTGTAAAGCTCTTAATGAGTTTTGCCGAATCTGCGATTGTGTCATAGAACTCATAAACCTCTTCGCGTCCGAATTGTGCGGCATTGAATAAATCCCTAGCAGTGGGTGTTCCGACAGCTACACTTAACGCAGTTTCAAGCACACGTTTCCGGGCTTCAGATGATTTCATGGAAGAAACTTTCTTGCTCTTATGAAGCTTTCTTTGCTTGGGCTGTTCTGATGGAGTCGCAATTAGGTTTACCTTGGGGACATGGATATGTTCCAGCAGCTTTCTTTCAAGCCCATCACATGGGTCTTGTGACACCAGTTGGCCAGAGAAGGCCTGTTGAAGGATTTTTTGGCGAAGCAGAATTCCCCGTTGGAGGTTGGTATTCACCACCGCCTCCAACTCCTCCACCACGCTCATCCGTCGCTCGACCTCCGTAACAATTCTCGTCTGCTCGTCAAGCGGGGGGAGAGGAAACGGAATCGTTGAGAATTTCTCTGCTCCAAGATGGTTTATGCCGACGCCAACAGCGACCTGAGCAAAAATGCCGTTAATGTAAAAGTGCCTAAGCACAAGAAGAGGGAATCTCGAATCGAGGAGAACAGGTTGCAGGCGAATGATAGTGTTCTGAAAGCAACATTGAGGCAATTCTTCGTGCCAGATTGCCGGTTTTCCCACTTGGGATATGCTACCAGACGCCTCGGATATGATTAGATCCCCACGTTTCAATAGATAACGCTCTCTCTCGTCTGGTGTGAATTCCATCTCAAGCACATCGCTCAAATCGAGACCGTTCTCAGTTATGTTTGCGGCGCGCATGTATTTTGTCGGAAAGTCCCTCGAAATATTCTTTGGCGAGCGTTGGCGACCTAATTGAACAGAGCCCAGTTGTCCCACACTCGCCCACGTCCATCCTTCTGGGAGCTGGGGGAGGTTGGCTGTGTCGGGAGGGGCGGGTTCTTTGTATATGCCGCGGCCGGACCATTTCCGGCGGCGTACAGTGAGGATGCGCTTCAGGAGTTGCTCCCCATTCTCATACACTTCTGATTTCTTTCCAGTTACATCTGGCTTGGCCAATTCCGCTTCGGTTGGAACTATCTTGCCCTCGCAAGCAGCCTTGAGCACGGCGGCGCGGTAACGCTTGAGATTTGCCTGAACCCGTTTCAATGCCGCCATCCCCGCCTCCAAACGCGTGAACTGCTTCTCGATCTCCGCGACGATAAGACGTTGTTCTGGCAAGGAAAAAGAAGGAATCAAGAATGAAGAAATATCTTTGGGACGAACGGCAGGATAGAGCGCACCCTGTACTTTTTGACACATCTCATCAATGAAATCAGGTGTCTGGACGGCGTAGAAAAGGAATCTGGGCTCCTCGCCTTTTGCACGCAGCACATGAAACCCAGTTGAACCAATGGAGCCGTCAAGGTCAGGCGGAACAAGTGCCACAGCATTCAGATTAGGGCGTGTCATTGACACGAGAACGTCGCCCATTCTCAAAACCTGCTTTGCCCGACTTGGAGCTTGGGCCACTGGCAGTGTCTTAGGATCGACGATCCGTTTTGTCTCACGATCAATGCTACTGATGTCCACGTAACTGAATTCATGCCTACCACTTGGAGGACCGGTTTGTTCAACCCGCGCCTCAGTCATATCCCCAATTGTTTTCCCTGCGTTCTTCACTCTTCATCCTTTGCTTTGTCATTCCATGCGAATTTGCGGATCAAGGTGTTGAAGCGGCTCCATTTATGGGTCAGGAACTGATAACGTCCCGCGACGATTCCCGGAGAGACACCGAGTTCGTTTGCGATCGTCTTGATCTCGGACTCGATCTGCGAGACCTTGATGCGCCCATTGTACCTGGCGGGGATCAAGGTTTCGGCGGCAAACTCGTCCGCCTGTTTTTCCCGTGGATCATCCTTGGAACCGTCGTTGATCATGAGATCTTTCTTCGAGTCATGCAAAACGTGCCCGAGTTCATGGAAGAAGGAAAACCATAGTTTATCTTCGCCTTTGCCACGCAAATTCAGCAGGATCATAGCTTTTGTCGGCGTCAACCACCGGGTCGCTCCGTTCCACGGCGCTTTTTTCATTTCCTTAACCAGTGCCAACGCCACGCCACACTCAGCACATATCCTTCGCATTTCAGCGACCATTGCTGATGGGTCTGCCTTGCAGGACAGCGAACGCAAAGCATGTATTTGCTTCAGAAGAGCAGAACGATCATAAGGACGGCAGTCGCACTTCTGGGCTTGCAACTCGCCCATGCGGATCCATGAGGATGCAGGGCCAGGCAGAGACTCAAAGCATTGAGAACGCCTTGCCGCCACTTCGGGTCTTTCCCATAACTCGCACCATGCCCGCACACTGCTGACGCCATAAAACTTCAACGTGTCGCATAGCAACGCATGCTTGTCGCTGTTTTGGGGAATAACTTTCCTGCTAATGAGCTCGGAGGTGGGAATTGTCTTGAGCCACTCGAGATCAGACGCCAAACGCTGTTTTTCCTCCAGCTTGGACAGTTGCTCGCGGTAGTTGAGCTCAAGATTGTTCCAGAACCGGGCGGGAGAGCCAAAGACAAGTTCAAGCCGATTGGCGGTTTCGAGTGTTATCGGCTGTTCGCCTTTGAAGATTCGATTAATGGTCTGTTGCGTCGTTTCAAGCCGAATGGCAAGCTCTTGCTGCGTCCAGCCATTGAACTCCATGTGCTCGCGTATAGTTTCGCCTGGTGGAACCGCATAATCCGGGTCGTATGTATATTTGCGTTTCGCTTTCATTGGCGGTTCCTCCGCTGGTATTTCTGGTCATGCGTGTCTTCGATGTCGATTACTTCAATAGCTGTCACTTGCTCCAAGTCGATGCCTCCGTCAGTTTTTGTTGGTACGGGAATATTTGCCGGTATGAAGAGCAACCTATATGGATACTGGAGGTCAACCGAAAAAACGCCTTTCCTATTGACAAGCTCATGGCACTGAGGCGGTGGTAGGTAAGAGATGTCACTTAGCGTCTCCCCCGCTTTCAGTTCCGCCAGGCGTTGCCGGAGTTTTGAGGCGCACTGCGGGCCAAGCTCCCTGACGCCCGCCTTCTCCACATCGCAGATCTTTTTCAACTTGTTTGCTCTAAATGATATCTCCATGTCGCTCCGTCTTCAATAAATAATTAACATTCTATGTTAATAAAAACAAGCAAATAGAGTTTACTTTTTTTGAAAACTTCCTCCCGGAAGATTTCCCGATGTTCGTTGGGAATACCTCGTCTCCGGTTTTACCCGAGTCCTTTGGTGTTCCGCCCCCCCGGGGATGGGCGTACCGCCGGGCAAACTTGCTTCCTCCCCAGAATGCGGGCGGGACGCCCACGGTCCCAGGGAGTCATGCAACAAGCGCCTGGTTCAACTCGTCCAGGATGCCGTTCAAGTCACCGCCGAAGAGCTGCGAGGCCTTGCCGAGGCCGCCTTGCTGGCTGAAGGGGGCGTAGTCGAAGTCCTCCGGCTCGACGCTGAGGCTGGTGGCGATGTGGTCGCGGATAAGGTTGAGCCAGGAGAGCTGCTCGGAGGCGAAAACCGTGCCGGCCTTGGCCTTGTCCATGAGCCATTCGTTGAACCGCTCATGGACGGACTCGGCGAAGGGCTGAAGCAGCGGTTGCTGCTCCAGGGCGAAGCGGACGAGCGCGACGAGGTCGGCGAAGCGTCCGGTCTGCGAACGTCCTTTGACCTTGCCGGGGCGGGTGGCGGCGAAGGCGTTCCAGAGGCGGTCCTCCGTCCATGCGGCGTGGTTCTCGCAAAGCTTCCGCTCCAACTCCTTGAGCATCTGCTCGGTGACGCGTTGGCGGTAGGGGCGGCTGTAAAGGATTTGCAGGGCGGAGATCTCCGCGTGATGCTGTTCGAGGTAGGCGCGGAAGGATTGCACAAGATTGGCGGCCCGCTCCTTGGCAGCGGCGTCGAACCCTTGCTCGACCACGGCGTCGATGGTGACGGTGTCGATGGTCTGCTCGCTGGCCTTCTTGACGGCGAGGATTTTCTCGCGGAGTTCGGGGCTGTCGAAGGGAAGGCAAGCGGTGGCGACAAGGTCGGCCTGTGCCGCGGCAAGATCCTCCCGCGAGGACTGGAAGTCCGTGGGCTTGCCCGTGACGGCTTTCGCGTGGACGAGATCCGGATCGAGGGCGTCGAGGAGGGCTCGGGCGAGATCGGGAAGGGATTTGCCGCCCGCAAGCTCCTTGAGCCCCTTGGCGTCTTCCTGCGTGCTATCCTGACTGAGCCGCGCGAGGCGTCCGGCAAGGGAGCTGATGGTGTCCTCGTTGCGCTTGCCGAGGGCGACGCCGAGGAGGAGATCTTTGAGCGGCACTGTGCGTTTGCGCTCGAGGGGGCGGGAGTCGGTCTTGTCGCTTTCGCAGACGCCGACGGCGTCGACGATCACGAAATGCGTCTTGGCCCGGGCGTCGGCCCCGCTGACGGACTGCAGGTCGGTCGGGCTGAGCACGCGGGTGCCGCGCCCCTTCATCTGCTCGAAATAGACCCGGCTGCGGACGTCGCGCAGAAAGAGGAGGCATTCCAGCGGCTTGATGTCCGTGCCGGTGGCGATCATGTCCACTGTGACGGCGATACGCAACTGCGGCGAGGTGCGGAACAATTGGATAAGATCCTCGGCCTTGGCCGGCTTGCCGGTCTCCGGATGCTTGGACTGGTAGGTGATCTTCTTGGCGAAGTCGTTGCCCTTGCCGAAGACCTCCCGGACGATGTGGACGACATCCTCGGCATGCGAGTCGTCCTTGGCGAAGATCAGCGTCTTGGGCACCATGGCGCGTCCGGGGAACAGCTCCGTGAAGAGGGCGTCTTTGAAGGCTTTGATGACGGTGCGGATCTGGGAGGGGACGACGACGGAGCGGTCCAGCTCCTGTTTGGTGTATTCCAGATCCTCGTCGAGGCGCTCCCAGCGGCGGGCGCGGGTCTCCTTGCTGCGCTTGTCGACGTAGAAGCCCTTCTCGACAAGGCCGCCCTGTTCCGAGACCTGCGTCTTGATCCGGTAAACCTCGTAGCCGACGTTCACGCCGTCGGCCACGGCGCGTTCGTGTCTGTATTCCGTGACAAGGTTCTGATGAAAGAAGCCGATGGTCTGCTTGGAGGGGGTGGCGGTGAGGCCGATGATGAAGGCGTCGAAGTAGTCGAGGACCTGCCGCCAGAGGTTGTAGATGGAGCGATGGCACTCGTCGGTGACGATGAAGTCGAAGGTCTCGATGGGGATCGCCGGGTTGTAGGCGACCTCGCGGGGGCGCTCGTTCGCCTGGGAGAGCTCGAAGGCGGACTTCTCGTCGAGATCCTCGTCAAGCTCCTCGCCCCGCAGCATCGCGTAGAGCCGCTGGATGGTGCAGACGCAGACGCGGGCCACCGGATCAAACTGGTTGGAGTTGAGCCGCTGGACGTTGTGCAACTCGGTGAACTTGCGGCCGGTGTCGGGCGTGACGAACTGGTCGAACTCGGATTTGGCCTGACGTCCAAGGTTGGCGCGGTCGACGAGGAAGAGGACGCGGCGGGCTCCGGCGTGTTTGATCAACCGGTAGATGAAGGCGCAGGCGGTGAAGGTTTTGCCCGCACCGGTGGCCATCTGGATCAGGGCGCGCGGGTGGTTGGCGGCGAAGGACTGTTCCAGCCGCGTGATGGCCTCGGTCTGGCAGGTGCGCAGACCGCGCGAGACAAGCGGATGAGCGGCGGGCGCGGTTTGCAGGCGCATGCGCAGGGTGTCGGGCTCGGTGGCCATGGCGGACAAGGTTTCGGGTCGATGGAAGGAGAAGATTTGGCGGGAACGTGGATCAGGATCGCGTTCGTCCCTGAAAAAGGTTTCGACGCCGGTGGATTCGTAGCGGAAGGGAAGCGATCCAGCCTTGGGCCTCAGGAACTCGGGGAGCGTGTCGCCATAATAAGCCGTTTGGTCGGCGACGATGGAAAGGGTCTTGCCCTCGCGTTTCGCTTCGACAACCCCGACAGGCGCGCGGTTCGCGATCAGGAGGTAGTCGCATCGGCCGCCGGGCAGCGGCACTTCGCGCAAGGCGACGCCTGGTGAGGCTCCAAGGTTGCACCTCACATAGTCCTGAACCAGCCAGCCCGAGTCGGCAAGCATCCGGTCGATCTTCTCACGTGCCTTTTGTTCAGGCGTTCCTGGCATTCGTGCCATGCCTTTCCTCGATATGGGGTCGGACAGGAAACAGCGTATACTTATTCTATGACCCGGGGCGCGGTTTTCAAGTTGCATTCAAGGGGTGATCCCCTCGTCAACCTGGGAGATCGCCGATTGTTTTATTGGAATATTTGCCGGCCAGGATGTAATTATTGGGCTGAAATCTCGAAAACAGCCTAATCATGAGGAGCTATGGATATGAGGCACTTGAATAACTGTCGGGTATGTTTGGGGATGGTGACCGCATTGGTCGTGGCGGGGTTCTGCGCCCTTTCGCTTGCGGCGCAGGAGGGCGGGCCGTTTGCCGTGGGGGTCTTCAACGGCAAGAGCAAGCTTGATGGCTGGACGATCTCGCTTGACCGGGAGTTCTCCGTCGCGCAAGGTTCTCTTTCACGCAACCCCGATGAGGGAGTCGATAAGAAAGGCGCGGCAAGTCTGGAGGGAGTGTTCCTCAACGGCGGCACCTTCGTGTCGATGGGCAAGGCATTCGCGAAACCGATACCCGCGGCTACGGCAAGGATAAAACTAAAAACATCCGACGTGAGTGGCATTGTCGTGCGGATGCAGGCCGCTGACGATCAAACCTTCCAGCAAGCCATCTCCCTGGCCGACACCAATGAATGGCAAGAGATCTTTGTCGATCCCAAGGGCGTGAATAGCACGTATTCGGGAGGGCAGTGCGACGGCGTCTGGTGCGGAGCGCTCAAGGGGATTTCCATCATCCTTGAGAAGGGCAAGCTCAAACGACCGGATCTGAAGAGGGGGAAACTGCTTGTCGATCTTGTGGAGGTTCTGCCCCCCGCGGCACCGCTGTGAGGGATGCATGTGCCGTATTACTCTCTATAAAGAGCCTGTCTAACAAATATTATTGCGAACGGGATGCCCATATAATATACTTGTC
>CAYTFM010000101.1:0-6981 GCA_964436735.1 uncultured Victivallales bacterium
CAGGCTGTACAATATCGTGTGCTGAGAGTTGGACGTCGAGTGATGCGGCGAACGGACGGCATTTCTTCACTTAAAAATATCGTTCGCCTGGAGGCATGGTGTGTTGTTTCATTGGGCAAGTGCTGCCGCAATTTCCTGAGCCGAGGGATAATTGATGAGAACGGATCGATGAGGTCCCATAAAAACGAACATTGCGCCAGCGGCCGCTGCCGCTCCCGTCCTCAGTACTGCGGTCAAGTCGGCGACGCTCCCCACGCCACCACAGGCAATTACGGGAATATCGACGGCGTCTACGATTTTTTTAATCAGTGGAATATCGCATCCCGCCAGAGTCCCGTCACGCATGATGGAATTTATCAAAAGTTCGCCGGCCCCTAGCCGGGCAGCTTCTTGCGCCCATTCCAAAGGATCGCGTCCGGTGTTTTTTCTCCCGTTGTTGCTGAACACTCTGTCGCGCCCCCACAAATCTTTCATATAGTCAATGGAGACAACGATGCTTTGAGTGCCAAATAGCTTGCTTGCGTGCGTGATGAGAGCGGGGTTTGCGAGAGCGGCAGAATTGAGCGAGACTTTTTCCGCCCCGGCATTCAACACAAGACGGATCTGCTCCGTGGTTTGAAGGCCTCCGCCGACGCCGAAAGGCATATAGCATTCCTGTGCCACTTGTTCGATCATGGTGATGTCAAGCGGTTGGGAGCTTCTTGTCGCCGATATGTCAAGAAGAAAGATCTCGTCAGCCTCTTTCTCGTTGAATATTTTAATGGCGTTCATCGGGTCGCCGACATATTTGTGGGATTGGAATTTGGTCCCTTTGCATAGTCCCCCATCTTTGAGGAGCAAGACGGGGATGATTCTTTTATCCATGTTCTTTCCTTGCTGACTCTAATGCGTGAATTATACGGACGGATTATGGTGCGTGGGGGTGTGGTGACTTGTAGATGCTGCAAGGAAGTTTTGAATGATTCTCATGCCAGACAATCGACTTTTTTCGGGATGAAACTGGACGCCGAGGAGGTTGTCTTTCTGGATAGCCGAGGTGAAGTCGTCCCCGTGCCTGGTTTTGCACAATTCATCGGCAGGGTTGTCGCACATGACATGATAGGAGTGGGTGAAATAGAAAAGTTGTTCATCGTGTAAACCAGAGGAGAGTGGGGTTGGTCTAAGGAAGCGCAGCGGCTGCCAGCCAACATGAGGAACTTTGAAAGACGCCTTCCCATTTATCCGGAGCGGGTCGAACTTGACAACCTTAGCGTTGAACCATCCAAGCCCGCGGCAGTCGCCCTCTTCGCTCCACTCGCACATGAGCTGCATGCCGAGACAAATCCCGAGAACGGGGACTTTGTCGATTTGCGCGCGTTGTGCGAGCGGGGGAAGGATGCCGGAGTTGTGTATGTTTCTCATGCCTTCGGCAAAATGGCCGACGCCGGGGAGAATGATGAAATCGGCGCAACCAATTGTCGTTGGACTATTAGTTATCTCAGCAGAGATTCCCACTCGTCCAAGTTTGTGTTGGAGGGCTTTCAGATTTCCCATACCGTAATCGATGATGACGCACCGCATAGGAGTCTTCTCCCGCAGGAATTAAGAGTGTTAGTGGAATGGATGGGGTGTCTTGGAGCTGACATGAGGTGCGGAACTGCACAGGTGAGGACGGAGGCGTTCTGCGCCGGCTGCGAAGAAAACGGCACCGCGGCAGCGGCAGGCGGAATCTGCCTTTAGGTTGCGGGCGTCATGTTTGCGGGAAAGACGGTGAGGGGGACTGCGGAGGAGGGTCGTGTTCATGGTGTGATGAGAGAGGCGGAGTCGTGTCGTGCGGTTATGGTGTTTTTTGCATATTAGACGAGGATGATATCCATCCAATGGTGAAGGATGGCGGCGTGGCATGATTCCGCGTCTCCATACTCGCCAGCGGGGATGTGGAAGTTCAGACGGCCCATGTGGCGGAGCGGGTTCCCCGGATCCATGGCGGTCAAGGTCACTAAGGTCATACCCAGGTGCGAAGATGTCTCAGCGGCGGCGAGGATGTTGGGTGAACATCCGGAACTGCTGATCGCCACCAGCATGTCGTTGGGGCGCGCGCGCCGCAGGAGGGGTTCGGCGAAAACCCTCTCGTATCCCAAATCGTTGGCGACGGCGGTGAGCAGCGACAGGTCGGAGAAAACTTCGGTGTGGAGGGTTGCGTTTTTGGCGAGATCTGCGGCAAAGTGGCTGGCCATGGACGCGCTTGCTCCATTGCCGATCAGGTAGACCACGCTGCCGTTCTCTTTGGTGGCGAGGGTGAGTGCGCGCCAGGCGCCGAAGCACTCCTCTGGATCAAGGGGGGAGCCGTCAGCTCCCGAGCAGGAAAGGGCGAGGAGTGTTTGATGAAGCCCGTCGATATGCATGTTCCAGGTCGGTGTCGGCATCAGGTACCCCGGTAAAAAGATTCGATGCTTTGAACGATATAGTCAATCTGTTCCTCGGTCAATTCAGGGCACATCGGCAGTGACAGTATTTCCTTATGGTAGCGGTAGGCGACCGGGAAGTCTGCCGGGGTGTGTCCCAGATACTCATAGGCTTTGGTGAAGGGCAGGGGGCGTGGGTAATGCGTCATGGTGGGGATGTTGCGTGACGCCAGATGGGCCTTGAGCCCGTCGCGGTTCTCGCAACGGATGCAATACACATGGAAGACGTGACCGCATTGGGGATGGATCAGAGGTGGAGTCACCTGCGGTATTTTGACGAGTTTGCTGGTATACAAGTGCGCATTGGCTGTTCTTTGCTGGTTCCACGTGTGGATATAGGGAAGTTTGGCAAGCAGAATCGACGCTTGCAAACCATCCATGCGGCTGTTCATTCCCTCGATCTCATGCTCATGTTTTTTCAGGGAGCCGTGGTTGGCGAACATGCGTACTTTGGAGGCGAGGGTGTCGTCGTTGGTCAGAACACATCCCGCGTCGCCGTAGGCACCGAGGTTTTTACCAGGATAGAAGCTGAAGGCGGCGGCCACGCCAAAGGTTCCCGCCAGCCGGTTGTTGAAGGTGGCGAAATGGGCTTGCGCGCAGTCCTCGACCACCTGGAGATGGAGGCGCGAGGCTAAGGCCAGTATGGTGTCCATATCAGCCATCTGCCCATAGAGGTGAACCGGGATGATCGCCTTTGTCCGCGGGGTGACCGCGGCCTCGATCTTCGACGCGTCAAGGTTGTACGTGTTCGGATCGACATCGACGAAGACGGGCCGGGCTCCGGCGAGGGTGATCGTCTCGGATGAGGCGATCCACGTGTTCGCGGTGGTGATGACCTCGTCGCCGAGGCCTATCCCCAGCATCTTCAGGGTGATGAAGAGGGCGTCGGTGCCGTTGGCGAGGCTGACGCAGTTCCTCATGTGGTTTGCGCTGGCGAACGCTTTTTCAAACTGCTCGACGTACCTGCCGCGGATGAATTGGCATTCCAATATAACCCGGCGAATGGCCTCATCGATTTCCGCCTGGTGGTCGAGATATTGCTGTTTCAGATCGACAAATTGTATTTCCATACAGTCTCCCTGCATGAGGTTATAAAAGACGCAGGAGTCGTGCCGGGTTGCCTGCGTACACGCCTTTGACGAGCAAGTCCTTGGTGACCACCGCCCCCGCGCCGACAACAACCCCGCTGGCGATCGTGACGGGCATGATCGTGGCGTTTGTTCCTATGGAGACTGAGGAGCCGATCCGGGTCGGCCGCCAGATGCGCTTGTCACCTCGCGCGGGACCACCGATCGCGAAGGGATCATTAATGAACATAGCGCCATGGGAGATGAAGCAGTCGTCGCCGATCTCGACAAGCTCGCAGATGAAGGCGTGGGATTGAATCCTGCATCTTTTCCCGATTACCGCCGTCTTCTGTATTTCGACGAAAGGGCCGATGAAGGTGCCGTCGCCAATTTCGCAGCCGTAGAGGTTCACCGGCCGCACAACCGTCACGCCGGAGCCGAATCTCACATCGACGATTTCCGCTTTAAGCAAGCGGAGTGATTGGGATGTGTGTGGTACGGGGTCACCAGATGCCATTTGCCCCTCTGTCATGTGTGCCCCAGTTTGCATTTTTCTGGTTTGAAGCGAAGGAAGACCTCTTTGCCCGTCTCTATGGACTCGTACATGGCAAGGATCAGTTCAAGGCTTTTTCTGCCTTCGAGCCCGTCGACCAGCTGTTTCTTGTTGTGGGTGATGCAATCGACGACATGGTCATAGTATGCCTTATGACCGAAGCCATAGACGTCAGGTGGTTTGGAGCTGAACTCGGCAAGGGCTTTGCGGTCATCGTCGCTTTGGTCGATGAAATTCCAGGCCTTGAGCTCATTGACGGCGAAACCGCCTATTTCAACGGATCCTTTTTCGCCCAGAATCGAAAGGGAGCCTTCAAGATCTTTGGGACGGGTGGCGGTTGTCGCCTCGATGACGCCAAGCGCTCCATTGTGAAACTTCAAAACCACGACGGCGGTGTCCTCGACCTCGATGTTGACCAGGGCGGTGGTGCTTTTGGCAAAGACGCTCTCAACCTCACCCATCATCCACTCAAGCAGGTCGATGTGGTGGCTGGCCTGGTTGGTCAGCACGCCGCCGTCGAGTGCCCAAGTTCCGCGCCACGGGTCCGAATCATAATACTCTTGCGTGCGGCACCAACGGACTCTGACGGTCCCGAGGACGATCTTGCCGAACCTGCCTGAATCGACCGCTTCCCGCAGTCTCAGCACGGGAAGGTTGAAACGGTTCTGTTTGACGACGAAGAGGCGACACTCATTTCTGTCGCACTCCTTGATCATGGCGTCAGCGTCGTCGAGCGAGAGGGCCATCGGTTTTTCGACGACGATATGCTTGCGGTGCTTGGCGAGGTTGATGACGTGCCGCGCGTGCATGCCGCTCGGGGTGAGGACCGAGACCACATCGATCTTTTCCAGGCGCACCATGTCGTCCATGTTGGCGTAGTATGGGACGTTGTGCTTGGTGCCCACCGCCTTGGCCTTTTCCTCGTCAATGTCGCATACGGCGGCCAATTCAGCTCCAGCGATTTGTCCAGAGGCGAGCAGGTCGGCATGTTTTTTAGATATTCTTCCGCAGCCGACGAGCGCGAATCGCAAATCATTCATTTCGAGATTCCTTTGCTGTGGTATTTCAATGGGACATGCCATGTAGCCTCAGAAGATGGTATGTTAGGCCGTATGCGACGCATCTACGATATCTCAATAAGGCACCTGCCTGAGGTTTTTCCCGTTACCATGGCGGCAATGGCGTCATTGATATGTTCCAAACTGAATTTGGCGCCGATAAGCGGTTCGAGACGTAGTTTCCCCGCATCAACGAGTTTCACAAAGCGCGGGATGTCGACATGGGGTTGCGATTCACCGCCATGTGACCCGGTTATGCTTTTGCCGAAATGAAGCGGCAAGGTGAATAGGCTTGTGTTTGCTCCTGCGGGTGGAACGCCGACGAGCACGACTCTTCCTTGAGGGCCTGCCAAGCGGTAGCAGCGTTCAATCACCCGCGGGTCGCCCGTGTTGTCGATGGTGACGTCGGCCGGTCCGCCGAGCATTGCAAGAATGCGTTCTTCGATTTCTGGAAGGTCTTTGCCGTTGCATAGATGAGTGGCACCCAGTTGCTGAGCGAGGGCAAGCCTGTTGTCGAACAAGTCAATTGCGACGATTGGATAGGCGGAGCACATCGCCGCAGCTTGGATGATGTTGAGTCCCACGCCGCCGGCACCCCAGACCACGACGGACTCGCCAATCCTAAGTTTTGCGTTGTTTGTCACAACTCCGAAGCCAGTGGTAACCGCGCAGCCGAAAAAGACGGATAGGTCTTTGCTGAATTCTTTCGGAATGGCGGTGACGCGGTTCTCCGATACCACTGAGTAGTGGTTGAAGGTCGTCACCCATCCTGCGTTGACCGTTCCACGGCTCTTCGAGCTGTAGCGTGGCGCGTCAGCCTGTTGTCCAGCTCCTGGACGCCAATGCATGACGACATGATCGCCGGGGGCTACATGGCGGACACCCTCACCTACTTCAAGAACGACTCCCGAGCCTTCATGGCCAAGCAGATGAGGCAGATATTTGTCAGGGCCCTTCACTCCTCTAATCTCGCCAAGTTGCGATCCGCAGATTCCGCTGCGCCTGACTTGGACTAGCACCTGCCCGTGGCGGAGAGGCGGTACCTCCACCTCTTCGATCACAAGAGGCGCGTTCAACTCCACAAGAATGGCTGCCAAAGATTTCATAAGTGTCACTCGAAAAATATGAGGCTATGATCACCTGTGTAACCTGTCTGGGCGAACCACCATTCCCATTCGGCTGGGGTGCAGAACATCTCGCAGGTGAACTGCCAGTACAGCAGATTGGCCTTTTCCTCTTCAGTTCGGTAGGACTCCACGCAAATGTATTTATTCCGTCGTCCGACCCGCTCGACCTCCTTGAGTGCCGCATGGCAGTCGTAGCAGTAGAGGTTATGCATTGTGTTGATGGAGATGACAAGGTCGAACGATTTGTCGTCGTAGGGCAGTTTGTTGGCGTTGCCGACGCGGAGTCGGTCCTTGACTTCCGGTTTCGCATTCTCGATGGCGTATGATGAGATGTCGATACCTTCCACCTCGACCCCGGGGAGCTCCTGAGTGAAATCGTAGAGAATGAAACCCTTGCCGCAGCCGACGTCGAGGATTCTATCGCCCGGCTTAAGCAGATAGTGGTCAATCATCGGCTTGGCGACGGTGCGCCATCGTCCGTCGTAACGGTAGCCGCCGTAGCCTGTGGAGCGGTCGCCATCCCAGTAATCCTTGTCAAAGCGCTTTGCGATCTTGGCCACCTCGGCCTTGGGACGCTCAAGGACGCGTGCCACATAATCCCTTTTGGTGCTTTTGTGGACCGAGCTGAGGAAATCAACATAGGCCATAATCGTCAAAGCTCCTTGTGAAATAGTCGGTTGCGCGCATGATGCTTGCTCCTTGCAGGCGCCCTTCCACCTGCATCGCCTTGGC
>CAYTFM010000101.1:6991-9951 GCA_964436735.1 uncultured Victivallales bacterium
TTGGCCCCAGCGAAACGCCGTCTGGCCAGATCGGTCGGGAGGAACTCGTTCAGCATGATGCAGCACCATTTCAATTTATACAATGGAAGAAGCACGTTTACAAGAGTGGAGAACAGTGGCGGAGTGGCGTATCCGGAGTCGAGGTGATTGACAACGAACTCCAGATGTGTCATAGGGACTGGGCTGGAGGGCTGGGAGAAGAAATCGCAGACGGTTTTCACGGAGTCGTCCCAACCGGCATACTCAAAGTCGTGGAACTTCATGACAGCCCCAGGCGTGAGCAGCGCGTTGTGGAAGCCGAAATCTGAGGGGGAGAGGCGTCTGCTTGCGAGTGGCAGGGGGGCGTCGACTTTCTGCCGGTGTTGCGCGCATTTGCCGCGAATGTGATCCACAACCTCGGTTAGTTTTGGTGACAGGCGATTCACGGCGAAGCTCCGGGCATGTTCAGCGACTGCGCCGCTCGGGACAATGGTGGTGAGTCGTTCAATTCGTTTCTTTACGAGGTCGATATGGCCATTGATCGAGAAACACGCTTCCGAAGCGGCAGGGAGGCGGGATGTCATCTCGGCGGTGATTTGCGAGTTGATGAGGTTGAAGAAGTCGACAGCCTCGGCGACCCGTCTCGTGTCGATCTCACTGGGGGAGAGGCGACGGCCTTCAACAAACTCATAGATGGCAAGTGAGGCGTCATCGTCTCTGGCCAACGGCTGGGGGATGGAAAGAATCCCGCTCTGCCATACAGCGTCCGAGAAGTCGAACTCAGTGGCGAGTCGAGGTCTCGTATCCCGCGCGCTTCTAAAATAGGCTTTGAGGAAGAATTGCGCCGAATCAGTTTCGAGGCGAAAGACGTGGTTGTTGGCACCCCCCGCGAGGGGAAACAGGCGCGCCGCGCCAAGTGGCTGGCCGATCGATTCCAGCATTTTGATGACGGATTGTATGAAGAGCCTCGGCAGGGGAGGCTCTCCCTGGGGCGAGTCAATGGAGGATGTAAGGGGTGAGGCGGATGGTGCCGATATTCTCTCGGCTTTTGCGGCGTCAGTGAGATAATCCTTAATTTCCGACCAGTTCCTGAGACGGAGGTAGAGCTCGGAGTCTGGATGACTTCCCGAGGGGTCGAAGAGGATTCGCACGACATCCCGCGGGAAATCATTCTCAAGAAAAACCTCAGGCAAGTCATCGATGAAATGGGTGCATCCCTGCTCCTTGATCTGCGAGAGTTTGCCGGCCCTTGTTTCGCTGAAGAGGGCCATGGGGGGGGCGAGGGCGAAAGAGACGCAGTCGAATAATCCCATGGCCTCGATCCAGTCGAGGGCGGCGGCATGCAAATCATGTCTCTCTCCTTTATAGGGAAAGCGCGTCTTATGGCTGATGATTCGAAAGGGGATGCCGGAGATGGAAAGAGCGCGCAGGCATTCCAGCGCACCAGGATAGGGGGGGGCTTCCAACATTCGCGCGCCATAGACATGGCCTTGCATCTCCGTCCATGTGTCCTCAAGTCCTGACCGGCGGAGGTGGTTGCGTACCGCGGACTTGTCGGCAGGCAGCTCAAGGGGTATCAATTTTCGCTCGCACGCCACGCGGTGGAAGAGCGCGTCGTAGGATACGATGGTGTTGTCGAAGTCGAATCCTATCAACATTTCGCAAGCCTGTCTAGGAGCGCAGTCGCCAGTTTGTTCGCGGTGATGCCAAACATATGCCAAGCGTTTTCCTGGGTGCCGAGGCTGCTATGGAAACAATCCGGCGCACCCAACCGGACGAGTGGGGCGAGGCCGGGACGCTGGTGATCGCAGCACCACTCAGCCAGAGCTGAGCCGAGACCGCCGACAAGACTGTGCTCCTCGATGCTTGCGACAAGCTTGTGGCTGGTGAATGCTTGTAAAAGCAGTTCATGATCGAGAGGTTTGACCGTGTGGAGGCTGACCACCGTCGCGGAGATACCCTGCGACTTCAAAACGTCAGCGGCCTTCACCACTTCTGGCAAGATCACCCCTGTCCCGAACAGGCAGACGTCTTTTCCCTCGCAGATGACGATACCCTTTCCGATTTCAAAAGGAGGTTGAATGGCGTGAACTGCTGGCTCTCCTTTTTTCCCGACGCGGATATAGGCTGGACCGTCGAGTCTGACCGCCTCTTTGAGGCACAGATTGAGTTCCATGGGATCGCCGGGGCACAGGACGGTCATATTGGGCAGAGCCCGCATGATGGCGATATCCTCGCAGGAATGGTGGGTGGCGCCAAGGGAGGCGTAGGACATTCCCGAGCCGACGCCAACGATCACGACTGGCTGCCGCTGGTAGCAGAGGTCAAGCCGGATCTGCTCGTAGCAGCGGGTCACGATAAATGACGTGATCGTGTAGGCGATCGGTCTTAGTCCGCAGATGGCCATGCCCGCGGCAACGCCGATCATATTGGCTTCGGCGACTCCACAGTTCAGAAAACGGTCGGGAGCCTTTTCTTTGAAGCCGTCGAACAGTCTGTTTCCTATGTCGCCTGAGAGCAGGACGATCCTCGGATTCTCGACGGCGAGCGAGGTGATGGCTTTGGCAAATGTGTTACGCATGGATTATCGGGGGGGGCGAGTTGATGAGTTGTTGATTCGTTGAGATAGGGAGAAGTTGAGTTGATAGGAGCGCAAGGCGTTAATTTGATTTGAGATATGTTCGATGTGTAAACGTAAACCTGAAAGAATTTGATCGGATAAATAATGAAGTTCACAAGAGATAATCAACTGGCAGGCAAGTTCCATCAAAGAACTATACGCAAGTTGAGAAAAGTGGGCTTGATCTTTTTTTGATGTTCTTGCGCTTCCTTCGGCAAGGTTTGAACAGACAGAAATTGCTGCTCTACGGATTTGAGAGATCAAACCGAACCTTTCTTCTTCAGGAAACTCACGAGTAATCTCATAGAGTTTCAATGACAAATCTTTTGCCGAATTCCATCCATCAAGCTTTTCAAACGTA
>CAYTFM010000101.1:9961-26402 GCA_964436735.1 uncultured Victivallales bacterium
CTTCACTATCAGCATTTTGTCCTCCGCTTATTCAGCACCTTCAACTTACTCAACGTTAACAACGGCTCAACAGCTCAACAGCTCAACCCTCGCCTTCTCCACCTCTTCGGCGTTGGGTATGCGGTAATGCCAATTGTTGTCATCCTCCATGAAGGATACGCCTTTGCCTTTCACGGTGTGCGCCACGATTATGGACGGCGAGCCTTTATGGGAGGCCGCCGCTTTCATCGTCCGTTGAAGTGCGGCGAGATCATGGCCGTCCACCTCGTAAGCGTTCCAGCCGAAGGACTCCCATTTCTGTCGGAGGGGGTTGAGCGCCATCGTCTCGGTTGATCGAGCAGTGGCCTGCCATTTGTTGAAGTCGACCACGGCCACGAGGTTGTCGAGTTTTTGGGTCGCTGAGAGCAGGGCAGCCTCCCACACGGATCCCTCCTCGCATTCCCCGTCGCTCATGACGATCATGACTCTCGCGGGCGATGCTCGCAGTTTGAGGGCTAACGCCATACCGACACCGATGGGAAGTCCGTGGCCGAGGGAACCGGTTGACGCTTCGATGCCAGGGGCGCAGCCTAATGAGGGGTGTTCCTCTAACGGACTTCCCGGTTCGCCGATCGTATCCAGAGCGTCGAATGGGATGATGCCGCGTTCGGCCAGGGTGGCATACAGCGCGGCGGCCCCATGGCCTTTGCTGAGGATAAGCCGATCCCGGTCAGGAGAATTGATCGTGTCAGAGGTTATGCGCAGTCCTCCCCAATAGGCGGCGACCAGGATGTCCACGCAGGATAATGACGAGCCCAGATGAGCCACTTCCTTCAGGTGGGAGATTTGGACGACCCGGTATCGTATTCGGGCGGATAGTTTTTCCAGATCAACTGTCGCAGACATGTCGGTCACTCCTTCTGCTGAGGTGTGGTGGGTGCAGGAGGGCTCTTCCCCCCGGTGACGGTTGGTTTGCTGGGGGGGCGATGGACAACTGCTGAAGCACGCCGGCGAGGGGCGGAACGCGCTCGCCGAGGAGATCCTCAAGGCGCGAACTGTCCAGGGTGGTGTGCGGGGGACGTTCCTCGGGGGGGATTCCCGCATGAGCCGCCGAGGACTCCCGCACGGAGCTGCCGGGGTAGCCGAGGTGTCGTGCTACGAGACGGGCGAATTCCGCATAGCTGACATCCTCGGGGCCGGAGAGCTGGAGTATGGGGTCGCTCGCCGTGGCTGCGGCGACAATGGCGCGGGAGGCAAGGGGCAGTGGCACGGGGGCGAGGGTCATGTCAGCAAACGCCTCGATCGGCTTGCCGAGAGCGAGGTTCGACCGCCATCCGCAAAGCAACGGGGAGGAGTCATGGAGGACTTTGCCCAAGCGGATGACGCGGGCTCTGCCGCAGGCAAGCAGGGCGTCCTCGACCTGTGCTTTGATCCTACCGTATTCGGTGAGGGGCTGGCGCAGGGACATGGCTTCCCGCAGGGGGGCCAGCCCGTCGAAAACCTGATTGCTGGAGATGAATACGATGGTTGAGTCCTTCAGCCGCGAGCATAGTTCCAGCAGGTTGTCCTGGTATATCCTGCGGGCCTCCGATGGGTTGAGGCGGCATTCCCTCATGGAGTGCGGGCCGACGCAGAGGAAGACAGTGGCAAACGTTTCGGTCGGGGACCAGCGGCCTGATGCGGGATCCTCGAGATCAATCCGATACTCTTGGGACGTTTCGGGGCGGCGACTCGTAGACGACACCCGTACGCCCAGGTTTCTTAGCAGGGTGCTGACGGAACGCCCGAGAAGGCCGTCGCTACCGATGACCAATGCGGGAGTTGGCGGAGAGGGGAGGATGGTCATGGCTGAGCCTGCGTTCGGTTTGTGCAGACGCCGTTTTCCATAACCGTGGAGGTATGCTGTTTCTCTTTTACCACGAGCCGTTTTCGACGATTGTCGTGGGAGTGGCGAGCGTCTGCCCTCAACGGCGGTGGCGGGGGCGATATCGCGTCATCCATATCCGTGAAGGCGCGCAAGATGGTTTCGAACGTGTCATCGCTCCACACGAATCGTTGCTGGGGAGCTGCGAACTCGGACTGGGCGCCGGGCTCTAGTCCGGCGTGTGTGCGGAGATATGCCGGCGTGGTGATGTCGGAAACCATCGAGAGCATTTTGAAGATGAGGCATTTGGCCAGCGGAGTGAGTAGGCAAAGCAGCATCGGACCATTGTTGACGCCTAAATTGGCATGGCTCGCCTCGTAGAGGGCGGTGCGGAATTCCAGGCTCCAGGCCGCCTCTGGCAGATGGAGGTGGCGTTTCAGGCGTGGGGGGGGCGTGGCAAGGGCCTTGTCCTGATCTCTGATCACGATGGGGAAGTAGCGGTCAGGATCGAGCGACTCCGCGAAGGCGAGCCAGTCCGTCAGGTTGGAGTTTCTGTCCTTGTTGATCGTGTTTGTCTCGCGAAGCGAGATGGTCACCACGCGGCGTCCAGCCGCCTTGCGGGTGAGGACGCCGTTGACCAACGCACGTGCGGCGTCGGGCGCGGTAAAGCAGGGAGGGGCGTGGTGGCCGGATATTCTGCCGAGGAAATTATAGTCGATCGTTGGGCGGCAGGTCGAGTAGTCCGGGGGGAAGATGTTCCGGGCTAGGGTGCGCTCGAGATGAAGCGCCTCTGAGCGGGAGGAGGCGATCATGCCGCCGCGCCATGAGGGCAGAAGATGGCAGAGCGGCATGAGAATGTTCCACAGGCGCCATCGTTGGGCCTCTTGGTTAAGAGGATACCAGGCGGGGAAGGGCAGGGGAGAGGCTGGGACGATGACGGTGACGATCCCTTCAAGCCCTTGCGCTTTGCGGTACGCCTCCGCATGGGCCAGGAAGAGGGCGAAGTTGAAGGTCGGCGCGCAGCCTGCGAAGTCGTAGAAGGCGTGCAGCAGGTGCTGATTGTCGCACGGCATGGCCCGTTCCTGTGGCATGTCTTGGAGCGGTTTTCGCGCCTCGACGGTTTGGAACCAATTCGAGAATGGTGCGGAGCCGTAGATGCTCAACACGGAGTCCCAGCGGCCTTTAATGAAGCTCGTTTCGGCCAGTTGGTGGAACACTTTCTCCTGAGAGGGATCCCGCTGGTAGGCGAGAGTCGCCATGGCGACGGCGTCGGCATCCGCACCCTGCTGCGCGAGCAGAAATGCGTATTTGGCGAGGTATTCAGGAGAGATCCTGTTCAATTCCATGTCTTTGGCGAACAACGTTTTCGCCATGGCTGGAGCGGACCAGCGGATGCGCCATCCGAGTCCGGCAAATCCGCCGGTCGCGGCCGCATGGTGCGCATACACCTCCTCTACGGTCGCCATGGCGTGCCGGAGCTTCCCGGACTCCGCAAGGGCGTCGGCGTATTTGAGGGTCATGAGCCAGTCCGCCCTGCCAAGCTTCAAATCTTCCCGCCACAGTCTCAACGCCACGTTCCTCACCCCCTCTCCCCAAAGGAGGAACGCCAGCCGCGAAAGACCATCCCGGCACGTGGGGTCGGCCTCATATGCTGCAAGAATGGCGGCGCGGGCGGCGGCGCGCGTCTTACGCTGGCGGACGAGGGGGGCGAAGCGCGAGACTGCGGGTACAGGCTGCCATGAGGTGGCGAGCAGCGCCGCGCACAGCTCCGTGAGCTCGGCGGCGGCATTCAGGCCGCATGTGTTGAGAGACAGAGTCCTCAAAGCTTCAGATTCCTCATGGTCTTGATGTTATAACAGGATTCCTCGTCGCTGACACGTCCGGCCTTATAGGCTCCGATCACATCCGCCACACCGTCCTTCACTCCGAAAC
Organism: uncultured Victivallales bacterium; assembly: GCA_964436735.1. GTDB lineage: Bacteria > Verrucomicrobiota > Lentisphaeria > Victivallales > GWF2-38-69 > CAYTFM01. The sequence goes on from CAYTFM010000101.1 coordinate 13,737, forward strand.
GGGGACGGAATCCTGTGGCGAGCAATTTGTCGGAGCATTGCCTGTAGGATCGTGGATCGTTGGATTCCGTCACGATGATCTCAGTGGGCACTCGCTCGGCGACCATGCGGGCGATGTCCATGATGGAGATGTTTTCGAAGCCTGCATTGTAGACGCCCACGGCCTTCTCCCCCAGGGCGAGGAAATGCAGATATGCCGCCACCATGTCCTTCAGATGAATGTTGGGGCGTGTCTGGTTTCCCCCGAAAACAGTTATCTTACCCTTGGTCAACGCCTGCATGGTGAGCATGTTGACTGACAGATCGAGACGCATGCGCGGCGAGTAACCGCAGATGGTGGCCGGCCTGACGATGGTGATCGGAATGCTGCTCATATAGCTCATGAGGATGCGCTCGCTGATCATTTTCGTCTTGTTGTAGTCCGAGATGGGCACGAGTGACAGTTCCTCGGTGACTTTGGGCTCATCTTTCACTCCATAGACGCTGCCGGATGAGGCGTAGATGAAGTGTTTGACCTTGGCGCGTATCGCCTGCTCAACCAGCCCCATGGTCGCGAGGGCGTTGACCTCCCAGGATATCTTGGCGTCCAGGTCGCAGCAGGGGTCGTTGGCGACGTTGGCCAGATGAAACACGGCGTCGCAGCCGTCCATGGGGACGGCGTTCGTGTCGCGGGTGTCGCCTTTGACGACTGTAAGCCGGGAATGCGACGGCAGGAAGTTGCCGAACCATTGGATGTCGAACACGCGCACGTCATGGCCACTGTCGAGCAAGGCTTGGGTGAGGACGGAGCCCACGTACCCGCAGCCGCCTGTCACAAGAATCTGCATTGTTTCCTCCTAATAGTTGAGCATGGTCATGCCCGCCTTTAAAAGCACGGATTTGGATATCGGAGCCGAGTTCCCGACGATCTTGACCGCCTGAGCTCCCGCCAACTGTCCAAGGAAAGTGGACAGGTTGGCGGAAAGTCCTCGCGCCGCCGCCATCGAGGCGACGGAGCAGAACGCATCGCCCGCCCCGACCGTGTCGACCACATTGTTCTCAAATGGTGGGCAGAGGCAGGGTGCGTCACCGGTTTTCAGGCCGATCGTCTCAATGGCACCCCTGGTTAGCCAGGCATACCTGGCGTCGAGGTGGTCACGGAGATGTTCGAGTTCCTCCTGATAGTCGATCTCTTTGCGGCCGCAGGCGAGGACGAGTTCCGTTTGGTCGAGGGAGAAGGAGTCCGTGCGGCGGTATTTGTTTTTGATGATGTTGAAGCCGTAGTTGTTGCTGTTGGTCTGGCAGTTCAGCGCGAGGAAGTGCGACTTGTCTTGCGCGATGGCGCGCATTTCGTCATTGAGAAGGCCATGTCCGAAGTCCATGACCATCACTAGGTCGAACCCCTTGATGATCTTGCGCAGTTTACTGATGAGCGGCGAGAGCGTCTCCGCGGATGGTTGTTGGGCATCAATGTAATTCACCGCGAAAAGCTTGATGAGTTCTTTGCCAGCGCTCAACGGATTGACGAAGCGCTGTTTGATGATTGAGGTGAAATGGTCGCTCCGCACTATCTCGTCCTCCGAGGGGGTCACGTACTGTTTCAAGGTCTTGTTGATCCACGGTTCGTTGCCGACGAGGCTGAGGATTTTCACGTTGGCGGTGAACTGCCGAAGGTGCCTCAGCACCGCCAACGCTCCTCCCGCCTGTAACTCCTCGCGCACGAAACGGCTGGATACGATGAGGTTTTTCGAGGTGAGCCCTTGCACGCTGACGGTTGAATATCTGTCAAAGATGATGTCGCCGACGACCAGGACTTTGAGGCTGGCGAATCCGTCGACGAGAGCGTTGAAGGCCTCCGGCGAGCAGTTCGCTGCGATATCCATGCAGTAGCGTTTCACAGCCGCGGGGTAGGCGTCAAAATGTCGGTTGAGAAGCCGTGTCGAGCTGAAGACCACGGATCCCACATAGGCGATCCGTCCGCCGATCTGTTCGACCGTGGCGACGTCATCCTTGATGTTGCCGGTGACATCATGCGCGAAATTCTCGTATTCCTTGCCTTTGCAGTAGATATGGGGGCGGACGCACTCGATTGCCTCGACGGCTGCCGGGTAGGGGACGATCACGACGTAGTCGACGCATTCCAAGGCTGACAAAGACTTAATCCGCATCAAGTCGTTGAAGTAGGGCCTGCCGGGACCTTTGTTCACTTGCTGTTCGGCGGTTACCGTGACGACCAGGATGTCACCAAGACTTTTTGCCTCCTCGAAATGGATGATGTGGCCGGGGTGGATGAGATCGAAGGTGCCATGGCACTGGACGATCCTCTTGCCTTTGCCGCGGAGCTTGGCGAAGAGGGCTGGGGCGGACTCAAAGGGCACATGTTTCGCGGACGTCTGTTTGCCGTGCATGCTCATGGTTTGTGGAGGTAGTTTAATGGTTGGCTCCTCAAGTGGTCAAAGCTCTTTTCGACCCACTGGATTGTCTCGTCGATCCCCTGTTCCAGTTGAATGCGCGGTGCCCACGCCAGTTCACGCCTGGCCTTGGAGGAGTCCAGTTTATACGCAAGATCCTTGCCAGGCCGGTCGCCGACGATCTCGACCACTTGCTCGAAAGGGGTGCCAAGCTTGTCGCAGATCATTTCGACAAGTTCTCGGATCGATATGAAACGGTCCGTGGAGAAGTGGAAGGTGGACGGTGGGGGTGCTTGCCGGAGTGCCGCTATCGTGCCATCGACAACATCTTTAATGTGGATAAAGGAGCGCACGGAGCGCCCGCCGCCATGCAGTTGCAGTTTACGGCCCAATTTGATGAACAAAATCGTACGCGGGATGATCCGGTAAAGCTGTTGGCCAGGACCGTAGACATTGGCGGCGCGGGTGAAGACGACCGGAAAGCCATACTGCCTGTGGAAGCTCAGCAGATGCATATCGCAGGCGGCGCGTGATACGGCATAGGGGGTGGTGGGGTTGAAGGGGTAACTTTCGTCGACTACCCCCTCGACCGAGCCGTAGACCTCCGGCGTTGTGATATGGACGTATTTCCTGAGGAAGTCGAATTTCCTGAGTCGGTCGTGCAGCGCCACATTCGCCACGACATTGGTCTGGTACCACTGCTCCGGATGCTCCCAGCTTTCCGCCACCATGCTTTGGGAGGCGAAGTTGACGATGCACGCAGGCTGGAACGTGGCGATTTCCGCCACCATGCCCCCGAGGTCGTTGTTGAGGTCCATTTGGCGGAACGTGAACGATCCGCCGCCGGGAATGGGTTCCCAAAGACGGGGCAAGAAAACCTGATGGGGTTCGGGAGAGCGGCTAATGCCCAGAACTTGGCACCCTTCTTCCAAGGCGCGGCGTACGAAGTGCGCCCCGGAAAAAGAATTGCAGCCAATCACAGCTATCTTTTCTGGACATGCGTCAGTCTCCACGGCGTTGATTCCTCATGTTGATGGGGGGGTAGCGGTTTAAAACTCCATGACAATTATATGAAATGTAACTTCACCACATTATTGCAAGGTGTTCTGTTCGTCCAATGAACGGAAGGAAAATGTCATGGACACGGTTCGCGAGATGGGGTGGCGAGCCTCCTCGTGCATTAGCGGCGAGAAAGGGCGGGGTTGTACAGAGGTAAGAGTTTGACGCCCCGGGGAAGCCAGGATTGGGCCTTGGCGGCCATTTCTGCCTCAAAGGCGTCCGAGCTGATCAGAAGCAGGTCGAAATGCGTGTGCCCTGCGGCACTGGTGGAGACGACCGGCAGGCCGCAGTGCGATTCCTTTTTCGGGGCGTCGTCAAAGATGACGGTGAATTTCTCCCGCGGGAGGATCGCATGGCTGAAAATACGTTCCGTATGCTTTCCCGCTCCATAGATGGCCACGCGCCGGGACTGTTGAAAGAGCGGATCGCCCTTCAGTTGGTAAAGGAAGGCCGCAAGGGCGTTGTCGTCTCCTATGAACTGGCGGCGGTCGTGTGTGTGGATTCCTCGAAGGTGCAGGAGAATCCGGTAGCAGCTGATCAGGAGATGGTCGTAGAGTCTCATGATTCACCCTTTTTTCCGACACGCCAGCGCGATGAGGTAGTGGGCAAGGGGGAGAAATCCCGTGTGCACCATCTCGTCGTGCGCCGAGAAGAGAAAGACGTGCTTGAAGCGTTGACGGAGTTCCGCCTCCAACTTCTCCGCAGAATGGATGTTGATATGACCGGTTTTGGCGATGGCCGAGGCGTGGGCTTGCGAGGCCTCGCTGGGGGTTCCGATGATACAGATGCCGCTCGCCCCCAGGTGGTCGGCGATCTTGTCAAGGAAGCGTGATTCCTCCGCGGGGGGGACATGCTCGATGACGTCGAAGGATACCACCGCGTCGAACCTGCCCAAGGCGAGTTGGTGGAAGTCGCCACACTGAAAATCAACTGCCGTGGCAGGCCAGTTCTTGCGCGCTTGCGCGACGGCCTCGGCGTCGAAATCGATACCGAGTGCTTGGCCACACTCCTTGGCGAGGAGCCAGGTGCCAAGCCCCTCGGCGCAGCCGACGTCAAGGGCGGATTTCTGGGCACCGATCATTTTGGCGGCAAATTTGTAATAGGCAACATAGTGGAGCAGCCGTCGAGGCGATTTCCTGAGCCAATAGCTCAGATGGCGGCCGAACACGACCGGCGAGCCCCGCATCTCTTCCTTGAACCCGAGCCAGCTTGAGCGTTCCTCTGTGGTCATGGGGTTGACTCCTTTTTGCCACACCCCATGGCTATGAGGAAGTGGCTCATCGGGGCGAAGCCGGTGTGGATAACCTCGTCGTTGCCGCCGAACATGAAGACGACTTCGAAGCGGGACGCCATGGCGTGGTGGAGGCGTTCTTGCGTGAAATTGTTGATGTGCCCCTTGACGCTCATGGCCGAGGCGTAGGGCTGGGCTGTCACGTTCGGGGTCCCGACCAGGGCGACGCCGTCCGGCTTGAGGTGCGCCAGGATGGTTTGGAAGAAGCGCGCCTCGTATTCTTGCCGGATGTGCTCGATGACGTCGAAGCTGACCACCATGTCGAAAATGCCGATCTGAAAGGAGTCGAGAATATCGGCTTCCCGGAAAGAGACGAGGGGCGAGCTCCAGTTGGCGGCGGCGGCCTGGATCGCCTCCCGGTCATAGTCGACACCCACATAGCGGGTCGCGCGTTCCGCGAGAATGGGTGCGCCGACCCCCTCGCCACACCCCAGTTCAAGTATCTCCTTGCCGGGGCCGGCCATTTTTGCGGCGAACTTGTATCGCGAAAGTACAAATGCGAGCCGCTTGGGATCGTTGCGCAGGTTGAAGGACCATTGCTGGCCGAGGGAAATCTCCTCATCCCCCAGCAGATCCTCAACCTTTTCCCAGGCTTCCTTGCCGGTGATAGCCATCGCTGTTCAATCCTTTTTGATGATAGAAGAATGCATGAGGTGGGCTAAGGCGTTGATGCCGCTGTTTCCCCTCCTGGCTTGGACGACATGCGCCATTACTGACGTTTCCGTAGGTATGAAGTTATTTCTTGGTGGATCAACGCGCTGCGTTGGCTAAGGCTGTGGTCGCGGAGGGTGCGGCGTTGCCCGGCCTGGGCGATCTGTTGGCGGATTTGATCATGCTCAAAAAGGAAGCGAGCTTTCTCGCGGCATTCGGCCGGACTGGAGTAGGCGACCACCTCCACGCCATCTTCGAAGAGCTCGGATAGATTGGATCCCGTATCCGTCAGCAGGCAGGAGCCGATACCCGTTGCCTCGAAGAGGCGCATGTTGCCGACCTCTCCCGCGGCTGCGTCCGTATGGACGTTGAGGACGACTTTGGCACCCTGCAGCAAACGGTACATCGCCATCCCGAACACGGGTGGATGGCAATGGCCGGGGAATAGCTCCGACAGGGGAACGAGCGGGATGCGAGACGCCTCCACTGGGGTGCGCTCGGTAGGGCGGAGCCTGAGATGTTCGAGGACTCGTGAAAAGAGTGACAAGCCTTCCGGGGTACAATCCTGGACGAGGACTGTTGCCAGGCGCGTCAGTCCCGAGTCCGACATTTTCCCTAAGCGTCGCGCGAGAATGGCTCTGAATCGGTCCAGCACCGGGGCAGCCTTTGGCGGGGCGGCGGCTTGAGGCTCGAAGAGCCAGGCGTTGAGTGAGGTGTCCCGGAGCAGTTCGACCAAGAGCCAGTAGCGCGTTCGGTGCCCCATGCCATACCCGAAGCCGGAGGAGCCGGCGAAAAGGAACTCGTGTTGCGGGGGTGGTGACTCCGGGAGGCTTTTGAGGATGGCGCTGTTGAAGCCGTGGTAGAGCAGCCGCGCGTTGTATCCCTCGCCGCGGTAGAAGTCGCGGATTTTCGGCGTGCAGGCGAAGAGCACGTCGATGCCGATGATGTTCTGGAAGGCTCCAACCGAGGGGTAGCCGCTGTAGGCCGCAATGACTTTCAGAAAGGGGAAGCGAGTCTTGAGGTCCTGTCCGGCTAAACCGACGGGGCTGGAACCTTGAAGATACAGCGCGTCGGGACGGAGTTTCTCGATCTGCGCCATGAGAATCTCCGCTTGCCATTCTGCCGTCCGCGGCTGGAATTCGTTCTCCCGGGCCCAGGTGTGCTGCAGACTCTGAAAGTCGAAGACGATCTCGTGAGCCTCATTGCCCAGTTCCTCCATGGCAGTGGAGAACCCATTTGAATAACACGCCCCTTGGCCATATATGGCCTGCTGTTTCTCCCGGTAGGAAAGCTGGTCGAAGTCGGGATGTTGACGATAGACGGCGTCTATGGCGTCTTTGTAGTGCGAGAGATGTGTGGCGCGGAGAATCCGGTAATTCATGATAGTGTCGTTTCTACGCCTCGTGCGTGGAGGTGATAACCATTTCCGTTGTTCTGGGTGCGTGGGTGCGGACTGATCTTCAAGGTATGTTGGGGTTCAGTCCGTCCGGAAGGCCGTCATAGAGATTGACGATAGGAACTCTTTCCCCATAGATCTCCCGGCATCGCTTGTCCATAGCGTTAAGTGAATAATAGGTGGAGAGCACGATGAGGTGCACTCCTGAAAGATCGGCTTTTGCTGGAACGATGACACTTTTTCCCCAATAGGTGGCCTGGATCTTGTCCGCATTGTCGTCGACGACTTCGACTACTGTGGGGCCGCAGGGCGATCCGCGCGAGATGGTTTCCAGCCATGCGGTGTGGCGTCCGGCCCCGAAAACGAGAATCTTCAAAGGAGTGCCATGGGCCCCTTTCCTTCCCCAAAGTTCCCACGATTTGGCCAAATAGGCTTCGAGGAGGGCGGTTATGGGCGGCACGGTCTTCGCCAAACTTTTTGCGGGGAAGAGAATCCCCTGAAAATGCTCCTTCCAGTATCTTTCAATCTCAGGATCTAAATACTCGGGGCGCCGGTTCCGGGTGTCGTCGATGACGCGAGACCATTCGTCCAGGGTTGTTGGTGCTGGCCACCCGCATGCGACACATTTTTTGAAAGAAGGGGTCCCCGGATTGGGGATGAGCCTGTTGAGGTTCACCAGGGCGTAGGGGTTTTCATTTAAAACCCGTTTCATGGCGGCATGCGTCTGGCGTACGTCTTCGAGTTTCTCCCCTGGGAAGCCATACAGAAAATGAATCCAGGCGCGGATGCCGTGTGCCGCAAGTTGCTGATTAGCCTGGAAGGTGTCCTCGATGTGTTCCGCCTTGCGGATCGACTCCAGGACGCGGTTCGACCCGCTTTCCACTCCGATGCCGAACATCCCGACTCCCGCCTTTTTGACGAGGCACCACTCGTCCTCGGTGAAGGCTTTGAGGGTGTCGGAGCGCACGGCGACGAAGATGCCGATCTTCCAGCCGTTGGCGACAATTCCGCCAAGGATTTCCATGGCGCGGGGCTTGTCGACGAAGAAGTTGTCGTCATTGATGGTGATGTTGTCAATGCCAAGTTTGACAATTTCGCTCAAGTGCGCGAGGACTTTTCCGGTGCTCATGGTGCGGAATTTCTCGCGTTTGGCGGCATTGACGCAATACTCGCAGCGATAGGCGCAGCTGCGGCTAGTCTCGAGGGAAAGGGCACTTTTCCCTGTAAGTCCGAAGAATATGGTGCTGATGTCCTCCACGCGGTAGCGGGCGAGGTCTACCAGATGATAGGGGAGTGACGGCAGTTGATCAAGGTCGAAGAATTCCGTGCGGGGGGGCGTCTGGATCACCTTCGAGTTCCGTTTGAAGAGGACTCCGGGGACATTGTCCAAGCTGGCACCTATTTGGTAGGCTTTCACCATTTGCTGGTAGGTGACTTCCCCCACGCCGAGGCAGACGGCGTCGACCAGGGGGCTGGTAATGGTCGTCTCCGATGCGGTGGTCGGATGCACTCCCCCCCAGACGATCGGGATGGTGGGTTGACGGGAACGGACGAATGCGGCCACTTCCAGGCCGCCTTTGATCATTGGGCCGATGACGGTGCTGATGCCGACGCAGATGGGGGAGAGGCGTAGAAGGCGTTCGAGTTGGCCATAAGGATCCTCAGCAACCGTGAAATCAATCAAGACGGGGTTGTAACCGGACTGCAGGAGCATGGCGGCAAGATGGAGGGTGCCCAGTTGGGGCCTCAGATTGCGTCCGTTGATGGGCGGATCGATCAGAATTACATCAGCCATGCCTGCGTCTCCTTATTTGGGGTATGGGCCTTGAGGCCACTCGCTATAGGGGTCGATAATGGGAATTTGCGCGCCATAAAGAGATGCGAGTTTGGCGGCCATCTGCCGATTGTGGGTGTCGGAGGAGACCACAACCAGGTCAACAGAGTGGAGGGGAAGCTCTTCAGGTCGTATGGGGATGAGTCCTCGGAAAGTGGCAGGGGCGGCCGCCCCGCGGTCATCCAGCAGGAGCACATTGCGCGGACCGGTTAGATCGGCGGTGATCGCCTCCAGCCATTGGGTGTGGGCTCCCGCCCCGTAGAGGGCGATGCGCAATTCCTGCCCGCCCCATTTACTCCATAATTCGCGGAGGTAGCTGCGAATGCCGAGTCGGGCAATTTCCTTATAGGCGTCGGCGTTTCCCGGAGAATAACCGCTGAGCGTCCAATTGGCGATCTTGGGATCAACCCAGCCGGGTTCCTTGTGGTTGCCCGTCTCGGGGTCGACTCGTTCATCGTAGCCGTAGAAGGCGAGCCCCTCTTGGCGGGCTCGTTTGAGGATCTTCGCAAGGAACGAGGGGGCGACGCAGGGGGATGAGGAGGTCAGGGCGATGTCGTGGGCGTAGAGGGACATGCATTCTCCGTGTGTCGCCATGCGTCCGATGACCTTTTCCAGCTCGGAGAAGTTGGCTTGGGTGAGGCAGCAGGAGTCGACATTGGCGGCGGTGAAAAGTCGGGTGGTCGAAAGTGCGTCGCAGGGGGTCAGAATCCGCTCATCCAGGGGAGAGGCGAGTGTGGCCGCACCGGTCCGAAGTGTGTGGAAGACCTCCAGCAAGCCATCGCGCAGCGCTGGTGGGTTCTGGCTGCAGGGGAAGGAAAAACAGGAGGGACAGAAGCCGCGCCTCAGCAGGAGGGACATCGCAGGAGCGATTTCCTCGTGAAGATAGTCGACGGCTTTTCTGGTTTTCAGGAACTCTGTCGCGGGCAGATGGCGGAGGCCATGGCAGCCAATCGTGTGGCCGTGGTAACGGATTTTCTGCAGCAATACGATCTCGTCATCGGTGAGGAGGTTGATGTGGCTGACGAAAAAGGTCGCCTTGACCTCGTAGTCGTCAAAGACAGGCAAGGCGGCCGCCCAATTCCGGATGTAGGCATCGTCGAACGAGAGGAATATGCCTGGGCGGGTAATTCTCACAGCACGCCGTTAGGGTTGAAAATTGTCTTTGTGATAGGGGCCAGCCATGAATCCTTCATACGGATCGATCACCGGTAGCCGGTTCTGCCAGATCTGACGGCATTTCTCCGCCAGTTTGGCATGAATCGGTCGATCGGTGGATATGAAGACGGCATCGACCGACGTCGGATCGAGATCCTCGGGTTTCATCGGAAGTAGCCCCCAGAAGGTTGCCTGAGCCGGCGGAGTGTCGTCTATGACCGCTCGGACTTCCGGAGCGGCTGGCCCTGCGTCGGCGGTGATTTTCTCGAGCCAGCGGGTGTGCGCTCCGGCGCTGTAAATGGCTAAACGGCAGGGCTTATGCCGCGACACGGCTCCGAGGGTCTTCCACAGTTGGGTAAGGTAGATGTGCAGTGGCTCTGGTGGAGAGACGCCTGTGTCGGCGTGTGCGGAGGCCTCTTAGCGGGGGGCGGGTTCGTCGGCGAAGACACCACCCTTATACTCCAGGGCGCAGTTGAACCCCTCCAGCTCGAGGTCTTCTGTCGCATACAGCTCGATCAGGCGTGGACACAGTTCCCATATTTTTTGTGGGATCTTGCGGATCCGCTTGTCCAAGCGCAGTATCCGGAATTGAAAAAGTCGGCAGAGTTCCTGAAATTCACGCAAGGTCAGGGTGTTGATCTCCTCAAGGTAGCGAGGCGTTTTGCCCAGTGCCTGACGGATGGTGCTCGACGAAAACAGAAGGTGGACAAACGGGGTCGCCAGGTCGCCGTAGATGCCACCGCCCCGATCGGAGTAATACAGGGGGCCCGCCTGGATCAACACCTTGCCGCCCGGCCGCAGCATGCGGGCCATTTCGAGCATGAGCCGTCTGGTGTCAAGGTACTGAAGGGAGCTGATGATGGTGATGCCGTCGATGGAATGGTCTTTGACGGCAGGGATGTGATGAACGTCGCAGGAAAGGAAGGCGAGACCCTCTGTGGGGGGGCTTTTGAAGCGGGATCCTGGATTGGAGGAGCGGTCGACGCCGAGTGTCGTGGCGGCACCGCGTTGTCTCAGGCAGGTCGCCATCGCTCCGTGGCCGCAGCAGAGGTCAAGGTAGTTCCCCGAGATGATGGGAAACTCTGTTGCGAATGAGTTGAGCATGTCCTCGCTGCGCGCGATGAGATCCTCGGTGGCGTAGCTGGGAGAGGAGGGGAACTGGAATATCGTCTCGAATTTCTTGAGGAGTGCCATCTCGTCGGGGCATTCTCCGAGAAGCGGGGCGTTGGTCTGGCGTTGACTCATTGGCGGCTATCCTTACCCTGTTGCTTGGTGTTGTCGCGCAAACGCGATGGCCTCATCCCTCAACCATCCTCTTCCCCGGTTGTCGCAGGGCGCGGTTTCCAGCACTGCGTCCAAGGCGAACACGGGAACTCCCGCGAAACATTCACGCATTTTTGATGCCATCTTGAGTTGGTGGTAGTCGCTGCCGACCACGACCGCCTTAATTGCGGAGGGACGTGCGGTTGTGGTATACAGGACGGGAACTCCGGCAATATAGCTTTCAGTGGGATTATCGTCGAGGATAAAAGCGGGGAGAGGGACATTCAAGCGGCTGAAGTCGCGGAGCAGGCGCGTGGTGTAGGAGCCTGCGCCGTAGACGACGACGTTGTCGGCGAAGGCGTGGACGATGCTGTCCCAAAGGATTATGCGAGCGGACTCGTGGAATGAGCTTCCCCGCTCTAAGCGGAGCTTATGCCAGGGGAAGTGCCGGGCTTCCTCGCGGCTCCAGCGGGAAAGGGGGTGCTTCAACCGGTGGAAGACCTTTGCGCTCCATGCGGCCTCCTTCTGCGTTTCGGCACGCTGGGCGGGTAGGGCGGAAAGAATCCTGAGGCATTGCCGGAGGGGGGATGCCGAGGTGGTGGCGCGATCATGTACTTGCAGATCAGCGGCTGGCAACAGAGCCCTGGCCATTTGAATGGTTTGGAGCGTGTGCAAACTGGCTCGGTAGAGCGCATGGCGTAGAGCGTCGGCATCTAAGCGATGCGGGAAGGATTGAACCGACGAGCGGAACGCGGCCGCCAACGGCGTATATGCTTCCTCCTGCTCTTTTGGGAAAGATGATTCGACACCCAGCCATTCAATACACATTCTCAACTCATGCCAGCTGAATTCCCGCCTTGTTTGCGCATCTGGCGGAATTCCGCGAAGGTACACGGCCTCATGAGGTGCCTCGGAGGGACGTGGTGGACTCATCAGCGGCCAGTCGTAGAGTGAGACCGCCTCAGTTTCCCGCCATCTGGCGACTGGGGTGGGCGTGGTTGAGACGGACCGTAAGCCAAACTGCGTGGGGCTGGCGGGGAGGATGGTTTTTCCCGGTAAGCACTGCTGGACGAGGTCGGCCACGGGCAGATGGTCGTTGTCCAGAAGATGGATCGTGTCGCAATTGGGCAGCTGGGTGCGGATGAAGTGGAGAGCCGATGCGAGTCCTGATAACAGCTGATGACAATCGGCGAGCAGGATGTTGGATAGTTGCTGGTGGGGCGAGGAGGTTTGGGGGGCGCGCGCCACGGTCATCCTGTGTGGGGTGCCAGGAAAAAACACCTGAACGGGGTGGTGGCCGAAATGCGAAAGGGTGAACGCCCGCCGGCGGAGGGGCAGAAAGAGCTGTCCCGCGGAGTCGGCGGCGAAGGTGCTCACGCCAGTCTGGTGGGAGTCCGTCAGCAGGCAGGCGTTTGTAATGCGCCGGTTCCTGTCGGTGCCGGGAAGAGTCACATAGGACGGTCCTTTTGCGGAGGGAGGCTTCAGTTTTCCGGAGTCGCTCTTTTCGAGGGCGAGCTGCTTGAACGCCCGGTATTCGGTGCGGGCGGTGTTGGGTGGTCGTTGTTGCCAGAAGGCCGACTGGTCGAGGAAAATCGCCGAGATTTTCGCCATGGCTGCGGCGATGTCCC
>CAYTFM010000102.1:0-14460 GCA_964436735.1 uncultured Victivallales bacterium
ACGAAGTCGACTTCACCAAGGACGATCCAGGGCATGATTTCTTTTCGCGGTCGGGGAACTCGAAAGTGGTGAAAGGGGAGAAGGGCTCCTACCGCCAGACCTTGTCCTACCAGGACTACTACCGGCAACTCGATAAGGAAGGCTCGGCCAGTCACAACGCCGGGGATTGGTTTGGCGTCCGCTTCCGCACCGAGCCGGGGAAGGCCTATGTCTTTGAGATCGAGTATCCCGATCTGCCCTACATGTCGATGAGCGAATACCTGATCGAGCCCAAGGACGATCCTGCTCATGGGAAATGCAAGCCCGTCATGAAAACGACATCGGGAGTCTTCACCGGCTCCTTCCTGCCGCATGACAACAGTCTGAAGACGCATCGACTCACCCATTTCGCCGCTACCCCCTGGGTGGCGGTCTGCCTGCAGAACGCCCACTATTATGGTCGACCCGATGCCACCACCGTCCTCGATCCGGCGAGTTGCGCGCGCGTTACCATGTATGAAGTTGTGGGAGACCTGCCCGCCTTGGACGCCCCGGTCAACCGGCAACTCGGTGTGCACACCGAGGACGGCGGGCTCAGCCTGGGCTCCTTCGGCATGGAGAAGTTCAGAGGCGAGCTGGCGAACTGGAAGGATCGCCCCAAGACGGAGGAGTATTATCGCCACGCTTACATCGCCGTCGGCAACCTCATCAAGTACATGCGCTACCGCGGCGACACGACGCTCTTCTACGGCATCTACCGCTACCGTGGCGCGCAGTTCCCGTCACGCCTCTTCCCGCCCAGCAACTACGATGTCGACCTGCCTGCGTTGATAGCGCGCATGTTCGAGAAAAACGGCCTGATGCTGGTCTTGAACGTGCAGGCGAACAACCCGCTGCCGGAGTCGCGGCTTCACGAATCCACCCATTACGATGTGTGGCATGGGGCCGATGGCGTATCGAACGTCAATGCGAACGGCCGTCAGAATGCTGGCGGCTCCGCCATCTACCCGATCTCCAGCCCATGGCATCCGAAGGTGCGCGAGGAGTACAGCCGTCTTGCCGACGAGCTTGGCGAGCGTTATGGAAAATTCCCGGCTGTGGCGGGGATATCCTGGATCACGGGGCAATGCTGGTGGTCTCCAACCCTGGCCATGCCAATTGATCCCCGGATGAGTGCCGCCCAGGCGGAGGATGCGTTGCTTGGACTGACCAGCGACGACGAGACCTTCCGGCAGTTCGAGAAATGGTCCGGCGTCAAAGTGCCCCTGCAGGCTTCGCCGGACTCGCCGGAACGCTTCAAGGAACGCCATGAATGGGTCATGAAGAACGCCAAGGACAAATTCATCGCCTTCCGCGACTGGGCGCAGAGCCAGACCCAGCTCGCCTTTCAGAAGGCCTTCGCCGCGAAGGCTCCCGGCAAGGATTACTTGGCCATCGACTTTGCCTACCACGTCTTTCAAGGTGCGGCGGAATGGCCGACGGCTTTGGACGCGGTGCGCCGTCTCGGTTTCGGCCCAGAGTATGTGAAGGACGTCCCAGGTTTCCTGTATTGTGCCTATATGCCGGAGGCCAACGGCTGCACCTACTGGGAGCATGCCAACTACAAATGGGAATGGATGCCCCGCCTCAAGAATTTCCTCCAGGACGACGCCTACTCCAAGGCGCTCGAAGACGCCGGAAGGACGGCGCGCTACATTCATCGTCAATTCTACGAGCAGAGCATCCACCTCTCCGACGACCCGAACGGCAAATGGATATGGGCACCGGACGTTTCGTGCCTGGGTGTCTGCTCTTATCCACAGCAAGCGGGACGCGGCTATCTGGCCGATTTCGCCAACCAGCTCGCGAAAGGCCATCCCGAGTATATCGCCTACTCCTGGTGCGACAGCGTCATCCCCATGGGGCACGAGCCCCAGCACCGCGAAGCCGCGGCCGCATATCGCAGCATCCCCTTGGGGGTCTACCATGAGAACGATAAGAAGGACGGGGTCTTCCTGCGACTTGCTGAAAAGAAGAACGCCTTCTATGTCGTCAACACGAACGGTGCGGACGTGAAGGTGGACATGAAGTCCGGTGTCTCCGGCAAATGGCGCGACGTAGTATCCGGCGAGGGCTTGCGTTGTGACGGAGATGTGGCACGTTTCTCTTTGAATGCGTATGAAACCCGAGTATTTGTGCCGGAGGAATAACGGGACGAGGAGGAGGAACTTCTTCACCCACGGCGCAAGGCCGCGGGGGCCGGGTGGAGGGGACGTGGCGTTTGTAGCCTGTGAGCGTCTTCACCCATGGGACAAGCCCATGGGGGCCGTTGGACGCTATGTGACGAGGTTTAAAAATAATGTCGTTTAAGATCCCCATGGGCTTGTCCCATGGGTGAATGAAATCAGGCGGCTACACGAACGGTCCCAATATTAATTTTCGGCCCCCACGACCTTGTGTCGTGGGTGAGCGAGATCAGAGAGCTATGCAGCCACAACCACGTTACACTTCTGGTATCAAGCCGGCATACCAGCTTCGCTATAACTGGACAGGGTGGCCGTCCTCCGGTTCTTTGCCGCCGTTGCCTTCCGGAGAGCCTTGGGAGGCCGCTCTTGCAGGTTGGGAGAGTGATGGAGTGCGGTTCTTGGAATGCGGCGAACCATCGGACAGCCTGCAATTGGTCTGTAGCGTCCGCCCCGATGTTTCTCCCGAACTCTTTACTTCACGAGTAAAAGGCAGACTGCAGCATGCCTATCGTCAAGCCGGCACCCCCGTGGCGTTCAGCCGCAAGGTTGCTTTCCGTGGGATCGGGGACAACACGAGTCAGGCGGTGCTGAACTATGTACGAGACCAATTGAATCGAGCCGACTTGGCGGACCCTCGGTACATGGAGAGCATGCGGACGCACCACCATCATGATCCCGAATGTCGTCTGGACGAGCCGGTGGAGACTGAGCGAGGACGGTACTGGTACAATCTCCATTTGGTGTTGGTCGTGGCTGGACGTTATCGAATGGGCAGCGAGGACATGCCGCCGAAGATTCATGATGCGTGCCTTGGGACGGCTCGGAAGCATGGATACTACATTGCGGAGATGTCAGTAATGCCCGATCATCTTCATCTTGCATTAAAGGGGAATCCGGCGGAGTCGCCGGAGTGTGTTGCTTTGGCTTTTATGAATAACACGGCGTATAAGCTTGGACTGATGTTCTGGGAGAACGGATATTATGTGGGAACGTTTGGCGAGTACACCATGCGGGCGGTGCGAAGCCGGGAAGCTTCTTCACCCACGGCGCGAGGCCGCGGGGGCCGGGTGGAGGGGACGGAGCGTTTGTAGCCTAGGAGCGTTTTCACCCATGGGTCAAGCCCATGGGGGTCGAGGGAGCGGAGTCTAAAGCGTTTTGTGTAGTTTGTAGATCCCCATGGGCTTGTCCCATGGGTGAATGAAATCAGGTTGCTACACACACGGTTCCAATATTAATTTTCGACCCCCACGGCCTCGTGCCGTGGGTGAGCGAGATCAATCAGCTATACAGATACATAATTAATGCAGCATAGGAGGCGGCGTCATGGTGAAGAGATCGTCAGTCATTTGTTTGTGGGTGATGGCATGCGCTTTTTCACCGATTATGGCGCAGTGCCAGGAGGCGGCCAAGCCGGCTGACGCTTCCCCTGTGATCCGTCGTGACGCCTGGACGCACGACCGCTCCCTCATCGAATGGTATCCCTGGGCGAAGGTCGAGGAGAATAAGAAGAGTGGCCAGATCAAAGATATGTCAGGCTGGGCCGAATACGACTTCGAGATCGCGAAGTCCGGCTGGTACGAACTGATGGAGAAGGAGGGCGTGCCCGGCTGGAGCCGCGACGTCTACCTCGACGGCGAGATGCTGTTCCTCCTAACCTATGCACATCAGGATGATGTGGATCCGAAGGCGCGCCAGGGCGAGCAGGGACGCTGGTACAAGGAGGCGAACCTGTGCCTGAAGGCGGGAAAGCACACATTTAAATTTCGTCGCCTCGGTTTTCCAGGCGTTCTGCCAAGTTCATGGGAGCTGCGCAATACCGACGGCGAGCTGGCGGGGTGTATTCGGGCGACGGGCGTCGGAAAAAATGTGGTCCGCGCCGGGACGAAAGTGAAGATCGGCCTGACCGGCGGCACGACCGTTCCCACCAGCTACGAGCTTGTCGTCCGCGATGAGAATTCGAAGGAAGTTACTCCCTGCGGCAAGGTTGACTTTGACGCGTCCCCCGAGCCCGTGACCAAAGAGGTGGAGATCGAGTTTCCGCGCCAGGGCGTCTTTCAACTCCTCGCGAAGTTCGGCGAGAAAGTATCCCGTCCCGCCGATCTCAAGGCGGGCATGTTCATCGTCGTCGACACGAAGAATCCGCCGCCGCCCGCCGACGAGTTGAAGACCACGATGGTGGTCGAGATCGACTGCGTCAAGCAGACTATCAACGGACAGCCCGTCGAGAAGGACAAGAATTTTTTTGAGAAGGACGGAGAAAGCCGGATCGTTGAGGCTCCGTTCGGAAAGTACCGCGAGTCGTCTGGCAAAGGAAGCTCGGACCACTGGGGGACGGACGGTTTCTCCTATAAGGTTGATCTGCCCGACGCCACCCATCAGTACCGGCTGCGCGTCGAGTACCCTGACGACGACCGTCGCAGCATGGGTTTCTGGACCTGCGACAATGCGGACTGCCGGAACGGCGTGACGCTGACCGGCGGCGTCGAGACCGGCGACCACTACACGCTCACGAACGCCATGCGGACGCACGAGGCCTACTTCTATCCTCTTAATGAAAAGGAGTTGGTGCTCGCCGTCCTCAATCTCGTGCCGGGCTACCGCGCGGCGGCGGCGAAGATCACCGTGGACCGCGTCGACTCCGCTTTGCCCTCCGCCAAGGCCGACGACAAGGCGGGCGGCCGCGTCATGGGCTTTTACTACGAGGAGGGACCGCGGTGGCTGCGCTTCTTCGGCGCGACGGCGGGCGAGGGCTCCAAAGGACTCGTCGAGCATCTGAACACGCTCGATCGCTGGGGGCAATGGAACCGCTACCTCGGTGCCAACCTGATGTTCCCCACCGCCAACGTCTACCAGTACAACATGTATCCGAGCAAGATCCTCGACGGCTACTTCAGCGAATCGTACGACATGTCGCGGATCGTCGCTTTGATGGCCGAGAAGTATAAAGGGAAATTCGTCGCCGACTTCCACCTCAGCGGTCAGCATTGGTTCGACAAGCATGTGATGAAAGTCTGGGGCGAGGAGATCGAGAAGGACGGCAAGAAGGAGACCGTGACGCACATCGAGCCCGAGGCCGAGGAGTACGTGATCCGCAACCGCGACGGAGCGACCGCGTTCGGGTGGAAGGGCGCGGGGTTCAACGCGCTGCATCCGAAAGTCCAGGACATGTACATCTCCGTGCTGGGCGAGTTTGCCGACCGCCTCGGCGACTGCGAGTCGTTCGCCGGCGTGTCGACCCGCCTCATGCTTTCGTGGCAATGGCAGGGATGGAACGCGTTGCCCGGCCTGAACTGGGGGTACGACGACTGGACCGTCCATCAGTTCGAGAAGGAGACCGGCATGCGCGTGCCCGGCGCGGCCGATGATCCCAAGCGGTTCCGTCAGCGCTTCGATTACCTCACGGGACCGGTGCGGAGCCGCTGGATCGAGTGGCGCTGCGACAAGATATTCACCTATCATTGCCGTCTCCGCGACCGCATCCGGCAGGCGAAGCCCGACGCCAAGCTCTTCATGAACTATTTCGGCCCCGACCCCCGCGAGGCCTATAGCCCGGACATCCTCGGACAGATGCGCGAGATCGGTATGGACTACCGCCGCTACGCCGCCGAGGATGGCTTCGTGATCATCCAGGGCGGCACCTATGGGCGGCGCTACTCCACGCCCGTCATGGACGCCACCAAGCACGACGCATTGTACGCCGAGTACGTCAAGACGGTCGCACGTCTCGGCGACCGCGGTTTCTCGTTGTAGTCCGATTACTACGAGGTGAACGACAATCCTGACTGGACCAAGCTCGGTGCCAAGAACAAAAAATATTGCGCCTTCGACTGCTGCGTCCCTGGCGGCGTCAACGAACGCGAACTCTACGCCATCGCCATGGCGGACTCCGACACCAGCTTTTTCGTCAACGGCGGCAACGGGTGGGTGTTCGGCACGCCCGCCATTCTCAGTCCGTTCCTCCGCGAGTACCGTGCCCTCCCGGCTCTCAAGTTCATCCCGTTCGAGAAGGCCCGCGATCCGGTTGCTGTGTGGACGAGGGAGGTGAAAAAGGAGGAGGCCGACAAACTGAAAATCGCGGCGGGTTTCTATTTCTACGCCGTGAACAGACTACCCAAAAGCGTGAAGGTGAAGCTTTCGCTCGGCAACGCCTCGAAGGTTCTTCCGGCCGCTGGCGGCGAGCCGCTGAAGCTGGAGAACGGGCTTCTCGCTTTCGAGATTGAACCGTTCATGCTCAAAAGCTTCCGGGCCGAGGGCAACAATGTCATGGTCAAAGACTGCTCGGTCGAGACGCCACCCGAGCTTGCCGAGAAGTTGCGGCCGCAGACAGCTTTCGCCAAGGAGCTACTTGACGAATTGTGCTACCGCTCGACGGCCCCCGAACTGATGGAACCCGACGCCCGCGAGGCGATGCGCCTGCTCAACAATTCGATCCGCGCGGCGGACGAGAAACGTCTATGGGAGGCGAAGGGCTCGCTCGAGCGTTCCGCGCTGGCGAGGATCTACGACATCAACGGACGTTTCCCGCCGGGGCTCCTTGAACGGAAAGTCCCCCGCGGATTTGTCGACTCTCCCAAGGCACCGAGCGTCGACGTCATCGGCGAGTCGGGGATCATTGGCGATGTCCGTGGACGGCTTGCGACGGTCAGCGATTTGGCGTACGACAGCGAGGGCAACCTCTGGGCCGCCTCCCACGATCAGGTGACGCTTCTTGACCGGGAGGGCAACTATCTGAAGAATCTTGTACCCACCCTCCATCATAAGCCCGACGAGGGCGACCCGCGCTGGAATCAGTTGGCCAATCCGGAATACCTCGACGCTTGGTCACTGCGGATCACGCCGGACAAGCGGGTGGCCGCCATGTCGTGGCACACCCAGCCGGCACTCTACGAACCGATCACCGGGCGACTCCTCAAGCTTACATGGGGCTATGGATTCCCCGTCCCCGGCATGCGTGGTTCGCTGCTGGCCATCGACCGATGGGGAGACACCTATCTCAACTGCCCGGAGCCTGAAAACGCCAAGGGCGTCTACAAATTCCACGAGGACGGCACGATGTCGTTCGACTTCATCGCGGACGGCGCGCCAAGCAATCGTCTCACCACGCTCACAGGGCAGGGGGGGGCGGTGGACGCCGCCGGCCGCCTCTATCTGGCGTCACCCGACGGGATCCACGTGTTCGCCGGCAACGGCAAAGAGCTTGAGACGTTGAGTTCCGAAGAGATCCAAGGCATGGGGAAGATCGCGGTCACGCAGGACGGGGTGAAGATCATCGCCTCCAGCGCCGACGGCTCAGCGGTCCATTACTTCGTCAGAAAGGGAGGCGGCGACAAACCGTTGAAAGCGTGGACGCGGCGGTTTCCCGCCAAGGTCACTGCTGTGGCGCTCAACCCCGAGGGGGGCGTCACGGTCGGTTTCCAGAATGAGTTGAATGGTGCCGTCGTGAAGGACTATAACATAATCAAAGAGGGGCTTGAGCCGCGCCGCGATTTGGTGCTCGGTCTCTCTGGCATGCAGAATCGCTGCCTGAGCGGCTTCACCCAGCTCAAGGTGTATGATGGCAAGGTGTACTACACGGCATTCAAAAAGCTGTGGCGGCTCGCTCCCGGCGCCGACCAGGCCGAGCTTGTGCTTGACCCGAAATGGCCCGCCCACCTCGACTCGTTCGAGGCCTTCGCCATCGCTCCCAACGGCGATATCTATCTTGTCTCGCACTGGAACGGAAAGGCGCGTGGCGCCAACCTCTATCGTATGAAGAAACAGGCCGACGGCTATGCGGCCATGGAGTATCTAAACGGCGGCAAGCCCATGTTCGAGGGACCGTATTTTGTGGTCACGGACATGGAGATGGATGGAGCCGACTCGCTCATCCTCCGCATCTACGACGCCGAGAACAATCCGCACGGACGGAAGGTGTCAATCTATCGGTGGACGCCCGACTCGGGCAAGCAGGAGCGGTTGGTGGAAGTCGGTTCGGCCGGCGCCAACTACGGCGACTACGGATTGTGCCGGACGCAGGACGGCGGACTGATTGTCGCGGGCGGCACGACCCGCGTGGTCGTCAGGCTTTCGAAGAGTGGCGAGACGATGTGGCGTCACACGTTCGACGCGCATCAGGGCGAGGGCTCGACCCCCTTCCGTCAACCGATCGGCGTCACCACCGACAGCAAAGGCCGCGTCTGGTTGACCGAGCCCGCCCGCAACCACGTCGTCTGCCTCGACGCCGATGGCGCGTTCCTCAAAACCTACGGGCACTTCGGCGGTCTGGACGACCGGTCTGGGCTTGCCTTTCGCAACCCCATCGGCATCGCCGCCGTCAAGGACGCCGCCGGCGCCGAGTGGCCCTACATCGCCGACGTCGGCAACCAGCGGCTCGTCAAGTGGCGGCTGCCGTGAGAAGGTGAAAAGGGTTCAGGGTTCAGGGTTCTGCCTCGCCCTGACCTCCGATGGGACTTGGGATGAAACTGAGCTGTCGCATTTTTACTGACACGGACGGTCCGTTTCTTGCGCCGCCGTAGCAGGTTCACTCCGGCTTCGCCCAGACGCGCACCCAGTCGACCCGCATGGGCCATTGGCCGCAGCCGAGGATCACCATGAAGTGCTGCGTGTCGCCGGCCATCAATTTTGGGTAGTCGCGGCAGGGGAGTGAGCGGCGCCGCTCGTTGTTGAAATAGCTGTCCGTCCGTCCGTCGGGACCGGGAACCCACAAGGCCCCATAGGTGTTGAACGCGTTGAAGTCGGTCTCCGCGGGCATGACGATGTAGCGGTTCTCGTAGACGGGGTCGACGAAGTCGCGGTTGAGGCCGTCTTTGGCGGTCCATTTGATCATCGCGTGGAAATAACCATTCACGCTGGGATGCCATTCCGGATTGAACTCCAAATGGTCCATCTCAAGGTAGTCGTAGGGTTGCGGCGTCACGAGGAAATGGTGCTCCACCGGATTGCTCCAGAAGGCCGGGAAACCGTTTGTGGCGGGATTTTTCTTCTTGTAGTGTGGATCGAACGCGATTGACGCCTCGAAGTAGGCTCCGCCGCCGATGGCGAATCCCGTGTACGTCCCGTCGCCTGTCTTGACGGCGCTGAACAGGTCGGCCTGGGCGTGGTTCTCCGGATTGAACAGATGCAGGACGCCATCTTTGATTTGAATGTGCTCCGGTGACAGCGTGAAGTTGCCCCAGGCGAGTCGCGGGTAGAAGGTGAATCCGGGTTGGCGCGTGTCCTTGAGGTCGATGCCCGAGGCGTCGTCGAACTCATCGCGGAACACCAGACGGGTATAGCCCGCGGCTTGCGCGGCGGGCGGCGGTGTCGGGCGAGTCGCGTTGGGGTCTCTTGTCGTCATACTGGTCCTTTCAGCGTTAACGGCTGGAAATTTGTTCGTGTCGGTGGACGGCCCAATTCCGGGGCCCTGCGCGCATGACCCCACAAACAGCATGGGTGCCAGCAGGAATAACGATGGTGCGATCTTGCGCATAGAAGTCCTCCTTGTCGTATTGCGAGCGTTCTCCGCATTGGTTCAAAATGGCCAGAGATGGTGAAGCATCTCGTGGTATCTTCGTTCAACGGCGCGCCTCTCGTTGTGTGGAACGCCACCTGGGCCATGTCAAACATGTCGAAGCCGTGTGCGGACAATATATTGGATTGAGGCCATTGCGTAAATAGACGAAATGGGGATTTGGGATGGACAAAACGGGGGTGCGCGACACCCGGACCGAGGAAGGGTGCGATGTTTGAACCGAGCCATGAGCGTGAGTGAGTGGTTGCCGCAGCGGCCGCACGGCCGCCTAATTCAACGTGAAGGAATTTCAATGTTGGGTAAATCCGAAATCCGAGTCTCGAAATCCGAAGTAAATCCGAATTTCGAATGATTGAAACAAAACAGTTCAATAGCGTTTTCGCTGTTTCGAATTTCGTGCTTCGATTTTCGGATTTACGTTGCGGGCGAAGCCCGCCTATTTCATCAGCTCTTTGATGCGCACGGTGCGCTCCTCTCGGCGGGAGATCTCGGCGGCCTGCCCGATGGCGGTGCTCCACATGCCGTGTTCGAGCGTCGACGTCACGGGCGACTTCCCTTTCAGAACCTTGATGAATGCGCCAAGAATTCCGGGGTCGGCGCCGCCGTGGCTCCCCTGAAGCTCGGGGATCTGGTGCAGGATGGTCTCCTGTGACCAGCGCGGCCGCACCAAGATCGTCCGCTTGTGTAGGCTGACCTCGGCCGTGCCTCTGTCGCCCACCACGGTGTAGAGCCGGTCTGAGAACGACGCCACAAAGCATTCCAGGTGGCTCGCCTTCGCGCCGTTCTCGTATTCGACCATGGCGATGCCATTGTCGTGGACATCCTTGTCGGCGAGGTACATGCAGAGGTCTTTCACGTAGTGGTCGACTTTCGCCGCCTCGTCGGAGAATCCGGCATCCTCGGGATAGAGATGGACATCGGGGCAGATCTCCTTGTAGGCGCACTGGTGGCAGGTCGGGCCGACCTTTGTTCCTTTCTCCACCTTGAAGGGAATATTCTGTGGATTGAACACGTTGATTGCGGCGAATGCGCTCACCTTGACGGGTTTGGGAAAGTCGAGGAGCCAATTGAAGATGTCGAAGTCATGGCTGCCCTTATGAATCCAAAGGCCGCCGGACAGCGCATATTTCCGGTTCCATCTCGACATGTAGGTGCGCCCGCCGTCGTAGAACTCTCTGTTCTCGATGAGGAAGACCTTTCCCAGAACACCGTCGCTGATGATCTGCTTGAGCTTTTTGAGCGTTGGATCATGTCGGAGGTTGAAGCCCATCATGGCGATCTTCTTTGTTTTCTTCGCCGTCTCGATGATGTTCTTGCAGCCCTTCACGGTTGTGGCGAGCGGCTTGTCGATGAACACATTCGCGCCATGCTTCAAGGCGGCCACGGCGTTCACTTCATGGCAGTAGTCGGGGCTGGTGATGATCACGCCGTCAAGCTTCTCCTTTTTCAGCATGGCGTCGACGTTCTCGTACATGGCCGGTTTGCTCTTCAGTTTGCCGCCGAACGCTTTCATGCGGACAGGATTGGGGTCGCACAGCGCCGTGATCTGGGCGTCGCTTCCAAGTCCGACCAGATAGGCGAATCCAGCTCCTCTGCCGCCAGTTCCGATGATCCCGATGCTACAGACGTTCTCTTTCATTGCGACGAGTCCTTTCTATATGTGTTCGGTGTTCGGTGTCGCAGCGAAGCGGAAATCCGCCGCGGCGAATTCAGGGTTCAGGAGGAGGTGCGGCGTTCCAGGCTCATCGGCACTTTCACGGCAAGCGGGGCCTCCGCGTCCTTTTTCTCGATTTTCCGGAGAACGAGGTCGACACATAGTTCGCCGACTTTGGCATTGGGTTGGGCGATGGTTGTGAGCGGCGGTGAGGTGAAACCGGCAAGCTCACGATTGTCGAACCCAATCACCGCGATATCCCGGGGGACGTTTTTCCCCGCCTCCGCGAATCCCGCGACAAGCCCCGCCGCGAGATAGTCCGAATACGCCTGGATGGCGTCAATCTTCTCTCGTCTCCTCAAAATCGCTTGGGCGGCTTTCACGCCGGCCTCGAATATCCCGCCTATGCTGTCAGGATAGCTCCACTCGATAATGAGCTCTTGGAGGTGACTGTTTTGTATGCCTTCCCGGTAGCCGCGCATTCTGTTCGCGCAGGAAAGAGGGCCGACGAACGCGATATGTTGACGCCCTTGCGCGGCGAGATAGGAGACCGCGTCGCGCACCCCCTGCGCCCTGTCGATATACACACAATCGAGATCGGGGATCACGGCGGAGGAGATCAGCACGGCGGGGATATCCTTTTCTCGGCACGTTTCCGCCATCGCGACACACTGACGGCTCTCACCCATGATGATCAAACCGGCGGGATTGTGTTTCAGCACATCTGCCATGAACGATGCCGTTTTCTTGTGGAACGCGCTCTGCGCGAAGGCGAAATTGAGGTTGAGTTCGTAACCTGAACCTGCCAGTCGATTTTTCATCCCCATGATTTTGCCCAGATTCAGGGCGTCGCAATACAGCTCATGGCCGTGGAGGAAGTTCACGGCCACAATCTCGAAGTTCCGGCTGAAGCGCAGACTCCGTGCCGCGCGGTTGGGCGAATAGCCAAGCTCCGCCGCGGCGTTCAGGATTTTCCCGCGGGCGGTCTCCGAGACGTAGCCGCTTTGCCGCAAGCCCCTGCTGACGGTGTTGATGGAAAGTCCGGTCTTCGCGGCGATCTCTTTCAGGTTTGCCATGCGTGCGTTTTTCTATAGCTGGAATGCTGCGTGTAAGATGCGGTATCTCAACGTTACCACATCAGTATAGCAAAAAAGCCGCATGGTGTCAAGGGAGGCGCCTGTTTTTTGTCGCAGGCGGGAATTATGCTCTTGTGACACGCGCAAGGTGGCGGAGTGCGCGGCGCGCTTGCGCGCGCCGCGCCGGGGCCTTCAGGCTTTCGCCTTCGAGCGCAACTTCCTTTGGATCAAGTCGAGGAATACGCCCGCTCCGAAGCCGGCCATCATGGTGGCTCTGAAGCCGCGGCCGGTCTCGGCGTTGTAGACCTCATAGAAGTTTTTTGTCGCGGCCATGAGGTCGAGGGTTTCGCCTGCGAGAAGGTCCGCCGACTTCGTGAGGCCCGCGCGGTCCAAGGCGTCGACGATTAGGCGGTTGGTGGAACCCCAGATGCAGCCGCGCCAGAAGTTGTCGGGGTCGTAGGAGGCCTGATCGGCGAGGACCGTGGCGATGCCCCTGACGGGCCAGGCCGGGGAACCGGGGCGGACATAGGTCTTCGCAAGATATTTCGCGATGTCCGCGGGAGCGAAGGCGATGGCGGTGAGGGCTGGACCTATGCGTAGCGGAATATGTTTTCCTTTCAATGCGCTGTAGTAGTAGCGGTCCGTGGCGTTCCAAAGCCGTTTGTGTCCCTCCTTGGCGAGGAATTGCCTGCGCTTGAGCATGGACGCCTTCAGCTTCGCGGCTCCAAGGATTCCGGCCATCGCGGCGATCTCATCGCAGTCGTTGACGAGCGCGGCGATGATGTCGGGGTTCACCAAGGGATTGTCGGATGACATTCCTTTTTTGCGGCAGACGTCGTACAGCGGGCTGTTGTCGTAGGAGATCGGTCCGGTGGCGGGGAGTCCGCCGCAAGCGGGATCGCCGCATGACATCCACCAGTCGCTGTTTTTCACCGCGGCGCCGCACGCCTCGACGAGAAAGTCCTTGTCCCCATCGGCCTCGAAGATGGCGTTTGCCGCCCAGGAGAAAAGGGGGACTTGCGTCTCCTCCCCCGCGGCGTGGATGTCCGCCGCGCCTGAAAAGCGTCCACACGCCTGCTGGTTGTCGATGAAGATTCGCAGCCAGTCCTTGCACAGTTCCGGGTTGCGTCTGGCGTAGCCTCTGACGGCGAAGCAGGTATCCCACAACCATTCGGCCTTGTTGTAGCCGGTGGGGCTGGAGCAGAGGGCGCGGCGGGTCAGGCGGCCTTCAGGGAGGATGCCGCAGGCCTCGATGGTCCAGGTGGCCTCAAGGGCTTTCGCCTTCAACTTGGTGCCGGCTGGCAGCGGCGCGGCGGCAAGGAGTGTTTTCCAATCTTTGCGGTTTCTCGTGATGACACGTTCGATGTCCTCGCGAAGCGCGGCGGCGGCGCGGCGGCGCAGTTCGGCTAGTTCCGTCTCGTAGCCGACGGAAAGGGCGAAGTCGTTGACGCCTTTGGCGAGTTTGATCTTGTAGCCCGAACTGTCCGAGATGATCGCGGCGCGGGCGGAGAGGAATACCGCAGTCGCTCCCTCCGTCTTGGAGAGCAGTTCTTTGCCGCCGGGCGACAGGGATTGTAGCCTGGTGAAGCCCCAATAGATGAGGAAGTCCTGCTCAAGGTCGCCGCCGAAGTTCTCGTGGCTTCCGGCTGGTCCGAGGAAGAGCCAGTCAGCCTTCTCCGCATGAACGCGTATGCGAATGGTGTCTGGCGAATGGTAGGCCACCTTCATCTCAAGGCCCTTGTTGCGCATCACGCAGAGATCCGGTTCGGAGATGGTCTTCGTGGGACTCGTTCTGTGGACGCGCAGGAAGGGGCGGAAGAGATCTTCCCATATCCAGCTGCGGCTTCCCTGGAACGTCAGCCCCATGAACCCGAAGTGGGATCTTGAGGGCAGCAGTTGGAGGCGGCTGGAGCGGAAGGCCATCGGGCACGATGTGTAGTCCAGAAAAGAGCTCATTGTATTCTCCTTAGCGTTTTATTCCCGTCTCACAACGGGAAGATATTCGCCGTGATGACG
>CAYTFM010000102.1:14470-26212 GCA_964436735.1 uncultured Victivallales bacterium
ATCGCGTTCTTCAGGTCGATAATCATATAACCGTTCGCATACATGAAGGTGGGGTACTGCGTCTTCATGCAGGAAAAGTTTTGCGACTGCCGTTTCTGTCCATCGGCCTCATCGGTGTCGAACACCGTCATGTCGAAGCCGACAAAATCCATTTTCGTCAGGTCGAAGGGTTCGTGGATGTTGAACCATCCGTCTAACAGAAGACTGATCTTGTAGCCGTCTTTCGTCTTTTCCGCAGCCACGGTTGATACGTCTTCAAGCCGCTTCCCATACCAAGGATGGAAGGCGACGGCGAAGAACGGCGCAGTCCGCGGCAGGAACCACGCCTGGTACACGTCGCTTTCAAGCGCGAGCCCCGCGAAGCGGGTGGCTGGACGGAGGTCGAGGAACAGCGTGAGGGCGTCGGCCGACCACGGCCAGCACTCCGTGGAGCGGGGAAATAGAATCTGCGAGTCCGCGATCGACACTTCGAGCAGGAGGTTCCGTCCCATTCGTTGGAAGGTGTAGTCGCAGACACGTTTTCCCTCGGGGCGCTCCTTCTCGGACTCGATCACGCCTTGCACCCGGTCATCTTTCAGGTGGAGGACACGCGCCTGGCATAGATCCACGACGAACACCGCCCGCCGCCCTTCACGCTCGAGATCGACGACCACGTCCGACGCCTGTCCTGCCGTTTGGGGGAAACAGGTGCGGGGAAGCTTGAGCGTCCATGGCGTCTTGCCGTCGAGTTTCAGCGTCTCGGTTCCTCGTGAATCCCCTGCGCTCCAGTTCAGCTTAACCTCCCTCGGTTGCTCGGAGGTGAAGAGGAATTCCAGACTTTCCGCGTCGGTCGAAAGAAATCTTGAAGCGAGCGCCGCCGTGACTGGCAGGGGAGGGGGCGGCGTCCCCAATTCTCGCTTTCCGTTCGCGAGTGGCGCGGCGAAATTCAGGTGATCCCACAGAATCCGCGCCATCTGGTACTGGCCTATCGAGGTGGTGTGAACGCCGTCGTAGCGCAACCGCTGCTCCCGCAGAGGAAGGGCTTCCTGATACGCCTCGAAGTCGCTCTGCATGGGGACGCAAAAGACGTTTTCCGCGCGCGCCACCTCTTCGCAGACCTTCCCCAGTTTCTTCAGAACGGCGGCGGTGCCTTCGACGCGGAAGGCGGTGCGCGCGCATGTCTCGTCGGTGAGCGTCGGGGTGAGGAGCAGCACGTCGACGCCTTTCTCCTTCAGCTCGCGGACGAGTTTCGTCATGTGTGTCCGGTAGCTCTCCATCACAGGCTCCACCGGCAATCCCGGCATCCAGCCGGCGTTGATGGCGTCGTTCATGCCCAGCATGACGCTGACGATGGTTGGCGAGTTCCGCATCGCCTCGGCGGCGGTCGCCCCCGAGGATTGCTTGCCTGAGAGACCGTTGTTGGCGAAGGTGACCTTCGCCTCCGGGTGGAAGTGGCGGAACACCCGTTCCACCACGCGCGGATAGATGCCGGCGTTGGTGATGCTGTCGCCGTAGAACGCCCAGCAGTCGCCATCCCGCAGAAATCGCGGCGCGTCTCCCGCTGCGGCCGCGAACGCCAGCGGCAGCAAGAGCAACGCCGCCGCCATCTTCCGCAATCGCCATTTCAGCACAAACGTATCCATCGAGTTATCCTCCTCTAATCTGATTGAATGTTTTACTGTAATGAGTGTATTCTAAAAATGTGCATTTGCAATTGTTATGAGTCATATCGGCGGTGCCGCATTGGCTCTTCTCCACTATGGAGTATTCAACGCCTTGACTTCATGAGGCCTGCACGTACCTTTTCCGCTATATCCAAATCAAGGGTAGATGATGAAAACGTTTGACCAGTTGTTCGCGGAATTGCAGGAGAAGGTCGCGGCGGGAGATCCTGCCTCGAGAACCGTCGCCGAATTCAAGAAGGGCACGCACGCCATCGGGAAGAAGATTCTCGAGGAGGCGGGAGAGGTGTGGATGGCCGCCGAGCATGAGAGCAAGGAGCGGACGGCCGAGGAGATCTCGCAGCTCCTCTACCATGCGCAGGTTATGATGCTCGCCCGCGGCCTCACCCTCGAGGACGTCTACCGCCATCTATAGTTTTTTCGGATTACCGGAAAAACATATTATCCAGGAGTCAATTATGCTGCACATCGCCCTTCCCAACAAGGGGAGTTTGTCGGACGAGGCGGTCGCCCTCGTGAAGGCCGCCGGTTACAACTGCCGTCGCGACGAGAAGGATCTCATGGCGCGCGACGCCGAGAACGAGGTCGAGTTCTATTTCCTGCGGCCGCGCGACATCGCGGTCTATGTGCATAGCGGCGTGATCGCCATCGGCGTCACCGGGCGCGACTTGGCGTGCGACAGCGACACGCATGTCGCGGAGCTGCTGCCGCTGGGCTTCGGCAGATCGACCTTCCGCTACGCCGTTCCGCAGGAGAGCACGCTCACTCCCGAGGGCTTCGGCGGACTGCGGATCGCCACCTCGTACGCCACCCTGGTCAGGAAGGATTTGGCGCGCAAAGGAGTTGCCGCGGAGATCGTGCGCCTCGACGGCGCGGTCGAGATCTCGGTGAAGCTCGGCGTGGCCGACGCCATCGCGGATGTCGTCCAGTCGGGCCGGACACTCGAGCAGGCGGGGTTGAAAATCGTCGGCGGTCCCATCATGCAATCCGAGGCGCTGGTGATCGCCCGCGACGCGTCGGTCGCCGCGGAGCCACAGGTCAAGTCCTTCATTGACCGCCTGCGTGGGATCGTCGTCGCCCGCGACTACGTGATGGTCGAGTACGACGCGCCGCGGAGCATCCTCGACAAGGTCTGCGCCCTCACCCCCGGCATCGAGTCGCCCACCGTCGCCCCGCTCAGCGAGCAGGGGTGGGTGGCGGTCAAGTCCATGGCGAAGCGCAGGGACGTCAACCGCATCATGGACGGTCTCGCCGCCCTTGGCGCCAAGGGCATCATCATCACCGACATCCGCACCTGTCGGATATGAAGGATGGGCTGCGGGAGGCGTACGGCGCTGTCACCACAGCACCACTAAGCCGGACGAGGTGAAAGCTGCGGTGAGTAGTTTGTCCTTGGTGACGAGAACCATCTGATTCTGGATGGCCTGCCATGCGAGCATTCGATCAAACGGGTCACGGTGCGCTGAGGGTGAAAGCCTGAAATGGCCAGCCGCGTCCTGGGCCGATAGCGGCAGGAGCTGGAAATTCTGTTGCAAGGCAAACCCAGGAAGCTGTTCTGGACATATGTTGTTCAAATCAAGCTTCCCCAGCGCATGTTTCAACGATATTTCCCAGAAGCTGATGGCACTGACCCACACTTGGTTCTGAGGAGAGCATATGACATCCAGCACCACAGGGCTAAGATGGCCAGTATCGCACAGCGACCAAAGCAACGCATGCGTGTCCAGCAGGTACTTCATGACTGGAGGAATTCCTCGTCGGACATGCTCCAGTCGTCGTGGAACGAGCAGGATGCTTTGCCTTCGAGTATGCCAATCGTGCGAGGATGCGTCCGCTCATACTCGGCGACAGGGATAATGACCGCCATGGTCTGCTTTTTGCGGCCATAGCGAATGCCCACCGCTTTTCCCTGGCGAACCTCATTCAACACGGCGGCGAAATGCCGCTTTAACTCGCCGACGGCCATCGCATGCATGGGACACTCCGCTTAGTTGCTCATATACTGGAATATAGGCTTAACATGTCAAGTTGTCAACATCGTGCGCATCTCCTCGTCCACGGGACGCTGCCGCTTCGCAAGGCTCCGCTGCTCTTATCGCATGCGGCTGATAGTGCGGTGCCTTGCGGTTGTCAGCCAACCGCAAGCGAGAGCCCCCAGCGGTAGGTGCCGGGGCCTATGAGATATTCGGGATGGACGTTGCGTGTCCACCCGGTGTCGCCGCCGAGTCCCATGTGCCAGCCGTCGACGATCAGGAACGTCTCCTGTCTTGACGTAAGCTCCCAGTCATGCTTCGCTAGTGCGAGATCCTCCGGTGAGAAGTGTAACGCGCTGAAGTGGAACGCCGGGGATCCCTCAAGCTCGAGCGAGCGACCGTCTGTCCCTGAAATCGCAAGACGCCGGACATCCTCGCGGCCGCCGCATTCGCCGGGTATGAGATAGGACTCGAGCATCTCGGAGACCGTTCGCCGCCATTTGCCCACCAGTGCGCTTTCCTTGCGGTCCACGTAGTTCTCCCAAGGGCCGCGGCCGTACCAGTTCACGTCCTCGAATTCTGACGAGAGCGGCAGCATGACGCCGAGCCGCGGCACCATCGCGAACGCCGCGGGGATCACCACTCTTTGTTCGATCGACAAGCGGCCGTCGACACCCACGAGCGTTTCGATCCGGCATTGTATCGGTTGTGCGGAATCGGATCCACATAGTGCGCTTTCGACCCGCACTGCCACGTAACCATCATCGCATGCAGCGGCCGAGAAGTTGACGAGACGTCGTTGTAGATTCGTGATTCCGCTCGCCTCCCATTCCTTGAAATAGCTATGTTCATTGCCGAGCAGCCAATCGTTGTCGGTCGGCGCCCGGTGGAAAATCTCGCGGACTGGCGCGGCAAGCAGTTCGCCGCTTTCCGTTTTCCACGAGGTGAGCAGCCCGTCCGCGCGATTCCATGCGAGCTGCCAACTGCCATCGCCGGATAATTCGACGGTCGTGTCGGTTTTCTTCACGGACACCTGCTTGCCGCAAGGGGAGGGGGAGGCTGTTTTGACGGAACGCCGGATCGGCAGTTCGAATTGCTCCCAGGCGATCAGATGGCCTGCCGGCGCCCAGGGAAGGTCCCGTGTGAGGACGGCGCGCAGATTCAGGAAATATTCGGCGCCGGGCGCGCCGCGTTCCGGCAGACGCAAGGGAAGTTCGATCGCCGCCTTCTCATCAGGCTTCGCCGATGGCATGTCGAGTTTTCCCGACTGGATTGCCTTGCCATCCTCGATCACTTCCCACTCAAGTGTGAGGTGTCCTAATCCCAGCGTGTGATGTTTGTTCCATACGGTCACCGTGGCCGGGGTCTTCGACTGCCACAGGAAGCCGACCGGGGCTTGGACTTTTTTCACCTCTAACGTCCCAGGACGCACCGAGAGGTCGGGACCGACGATGCCGCTGAACACCTGCGACGGATGCTCCTTGATCGCCGCGTAGTCGGTGTTCTCGCCGAAGTCATTGCCGTAGCCGTAGACGCGGCGGCCGTCAGGGAGTTCGAGGCGCAGCGCCTTGTCGGACCAGTCCCAGATGAATCCCCCCTGGAAGGATGGATAGCGGTCGACGAAGTCCCAGAACTTCTTGAAGTTGCCCGTCACGTTGCCCTTGGCGAAGGCGTACTCGCACATGATCATCGGCCGTGTCTCGCGGGGATCCTCCATCACCTGCCGCACCCAGTCCAGTCCAGGGTACATCGGCACCATGATGTCGGTGGTGAGCGATCCAGGATTGCCGCTCTCGTACTGCACCGGTCTGGTTGGGTCGAAACGACGGATCCAGTTGGCCATCGCCGCGTGGTGTGGCCCCTCCGCCGACTCGTTGCCCAGCGACCAGAAGCAGACGCACGGATGGTTGCGGTCGCGCAGGACCATCCGCACGGCGCGTTCGAGGTAGGCGGCGGTCCAGTCGGGGTCGTTTGAAAGCTGGCCGCCCAGTCCGTGGGTTTCGAGGTTCGTCTCGTCGACGACGCAGATGCCCAACTCGTCGCAGAGTTCGTACCAGCGGGTGTCGTTGGGGTAGTGCGAGGTGCGCACAGCGTTGAAGTTCAACTGCTTCATCAGCAGGATGCCGCGGCGCATGTCGTCGATGGTCACCGCCCGGCCGCGCTCGGGATGGAACTCGTGGCGGTCGACGCCCCGCACGACGAGGCGGTGGCCATTAAGCAACACTTGGCGATTCTTGATCTCCACTTGACGGAATCCGACGCGGCAGCTTTCGAAGTCGATTCCTTTCCCCGATCGGTCGAAAAGCGTCATGACAAGCGTGTAGAGGTTCGGCTCCTCGGGCGACCAACTGCGCGGGCGCATGACGGGAAGGCGGAACCGCACCGCACCCTTCTCATGTGGTTCACCATACATGTTGGTCTGGCCGGAGAACAGTGCCGGGCCGGCCTCCCCCACCACTCTTCCCTCGGCGTCGAGCAAGGTGATCCCGGCGGAGAGCCCCTGGTAGTCGGACACTTTGCCAGGGCTGGCGGGCTGCGGCGGAAGGCCGCGGGTTTCAAGATAGACGGTGGCGTCGAGCGTGGCGTTCTCGTAAGTGGCGTCGAACATGGTGCGCATGCGGAAGTCGCGGATGTGGGCGGTCGGTTTGGCGAGGAGGCGCACGCCGCGTTGGATCCCGCTCATTTGCCAGTAGTCCTGATCCTCGAGGTAGGTGCCGGAGCAGTAGCGGAGCACGCGGACGGCGATCGTGTTCACGCCGGGCTTAAGAAATTGCGTCACGCTGAATTCGGCGGGCAGACGGCTGTCCTCGCTGTAGCCAACCTCGATGCCGTTGATCCAGAGGTGGAACGCCGAATCGACCGATTCGAAGATGATGCGGATCTCGCGGCCTTCCCAGGCTGACGGCATGATGAACGTCCGTCGGTAGCAGCCGGTCGGATTCTGCTCGGGAGGGAATGGCGGCTCGGGGGTGAATGGATAGGCGATGTTCGTGTAGATCGGGCGGTCAGGGCAGCCGGGACGGAGCTGCCAGTTGCTTGGCACGTTGATCCGCTCCCACGAGGAGTCGTCGAAGTCAGGCTTCCAGAATTCCGCGGGAGCGGCGAGGGGGGACTGCGCGAGTTGGAAACGCCATTCGCCGTCGAGGGGCAGCGCGTAAGGGCTTTTCGAACGATCACTTTTGCCCGCGGATGCCGCGTCGGCGTACGCCCAGAGCGGCGCGTGCGCCGTCTCCCGGTTCCTGCCTGAAACCCTCGGATCCTCCCATTCGTGCTGAATACGCCGCATCGTCAAATCCCCCTCAAGCTGTGGCATGAAAAGATGGTATAAGTTGTTTCATATATAAATAGCCTATGCGGAAGAAGTGTTGAATGCGAAAAATGATAGAGTTCACATGGATAACATATGAAAAAGGAACATGTGAGGAAGGACGAGGCAGAAGTTCTATGAATTGAACCACATGGGTGAACGTGTGTGGGGCAGCCGCGGCCGCGGCTGCCACGAAACTCGATGCTGAGGACATTCAACGTGAATAGTAATAGTGAACACGCCATTCACCACCGAGTATTCACTATTCACAAAGCCGCAAAAATTACTGCGGCCTATCGCGGCAACCTATTTTTTCTGCGCTGGCGGGATGCCAAGCTTCTGGTCGAGCCATCGCCAGGCGCGGCGGTCGAACTCGGCTGACCAGTCATGCCCCATGCCGGGAAGGGCGACGATGGTTTTATCTTTGGTGGCAAGGCGGTTGAAGACGGCCCACACGCTGAACGGTGGGGAGACGGGGTCGATCAAGCCGGCGTTAAAATAGACGGGGCAGGTGATGTCGGGCGCGTAGTTCATCGGATCGTAATAGGCGAAGCAGCGGGCATCCGCCGTGTCGGGCATGGGCGGCGCCTCCGTGAGATCCATGCCGTCAGTTTTCGCCGCGTTGCACTTCGCCACCCAGGCGAGATGCGGCTGGTTGGGGGAGTTGGCGATGCAGGGAACGGCCGCCTTGATTCGCTTGTCGAGTCCGGCGATGACGACGCTGAGGCGTCCGCCCTGGCTGCCGCCAGCCGCCACGATCCGCTCTTTTTCGACGTCGGACCGCGAGGCGAGGTAGTTCACCGCTTGAACTACTCGGAGATGCACGTTGTGGTAATAGTAGGCGTCAATCGGTTCATACACTTGCTTGTCATTGTAGCCGGGAATCGGTTCGTATTTGGGCAGGTCGACATTCTGTCCGTGGATCTGGACGTCAATGGCGAGATAGCCGTGACGCGCGTGGTCGAGGGGGCGGGGACGCGCTGCGAAGCCCGCGCCGGGAAGCACGAGCATGGCGGGGAAGGGGCCCTCGCCTTTCGGTTTGGCAAGCCAGGCGTAGACGCGGCCGCCGTCGGGACCGGCGAAGCTGATCTTGCAGGATTCGACTTCCTCGCAGCGGTGTCCCGTCGGATCGAAGTCGGGGGGCAGGCAGGCGGACTTCACGTTGTACTCGTCGATCTCCTTGCCTTTGAACGTTTTCATCTCGTCTTCGATTTTGGCGTCAAGGGGGATTTTCGCCAGCTTGGCCTTGGCGTCGTCCCAGAATTTGACGAAGTCGGCCGGTCGGCTGTCGCGGATGGCCATCTGGTCGACCTTCCACCCGAAGGTGCAGACGCCGTCGGTTGGTTTCTCCGTGCCGGTGTCAAGCTTGACGCGCAGATCGTAGAACCCGGCGGGGAGTCCGGCGGTGTCGAGGGTGATTTTGTAGCGGTTCGGCGGCAACGCCTCGGCGGTTCCTTGGCGGAAGGATTTCTGGATCATGTTGCGGTGGAGGGACCACGTCAACCCTACCGAGCGGAGTCCCGCCTGGCAATAGATCTCGACCGTCTTTGGGTCGGTGAACAGGAGATCCTCCGACTGGTGGCTGTAGAAGGCGAGTTCTGGTTTCTGCGGGGGGGAGCTTTTGTCGCCCCAGGGCATGGCGAGATTCAGGTTCATGGCATACGATCCTAACGCGCATAGTGTTAATAAGCATGATGTTCCGAAGGCGGCAGCACGTCTCGTCCTCATGGGAGTTCTCCGTTGTTCATATTCGTGAGGGATTCTATGATTATTCCGTCTATAGATGCGGGAGGGAAAGACCGCCGTCGACCATGAGGACGGTGCCTGTTGAATAGGGAAGATCGCCTTTTGCAAGGGAGGCTACGGCTTTGCCGATGTCCTCCGGCGTGCCCCAACGGCGCTGCGGCACGAGGCCGTCTTTGATCAGCGTGTCGTATTTCTCTTTGACGCCGGCGGTCATATCGGTCTGAATGATGCCGGGGCGCAGTTCGTACACGGGTATGCCATATTCGGCGAGGCGCAGCGCCCAAAGCGTGGTGGCCATGCCGAGTCCGGCCTTCGAGACGCAGTACTCGCCGCGGTTGAGCGAGGCCATCGTCGCGGAGACCGAGGTGACGTTGATGATCATTCCCTTGAAGTCCGGGGAGGCCTTCCCCTGTTCGATCATCCAGCGTGCTGTCTGTTGGGTGAGAAAGTAGGGGCCCTGCAGGTTAACCCGAAGAAGCTTCTCGAAGCTCTCTTCGCCGGCGTCGAGGATGTCCTTGCGCTCTGCCGGGGCGATGCCGGCGTTGTTGACGAGCAGGTCGAGGCGTCCGCAACGGGACTTCAGGCCGTCAAGCATCGCATGGCGCGCCGCGCGGTCCCCGATGTCGCATTGGAAATACTCGACTCGTTCAGCTCCGCAGTCCTTGACCGCTTGAACGGACGCCAGAACGGCTTGATCCTCGGGGGGGCGCGTGCCGCAGAGGGCAAGATCGAAACCCGTCCTCGCCAAAGCTTGCGCCACGCCGAGGCCGATGCCCCGTGTCCCGCCGGTCACTAACGCTTCTTTTCGCATTATTTGAGGAAGCCTCCACTTGAGGTTTATGTGTTCGCTATGGCGATGGCTTCTTTCACGATTTCCTCGATCTTGTCCCACTGTTTCCCTTTGACCAACTCGGCGGGAGCGAGCCAGGTGCCGCCGACCGCGAGGACGTTGTCAACCGCGAGATAGTCGGGGAGGTTCGAGGCGGTGATGCCCCCCGTGGGGAGGAATTTGATGTCAAGGTGGCGGTAGGGGGCTCCCATGGCGCGGAGCATTTTGAGGCCGCCGCAGGCTTCGGCGGGAAAGAATTTCATGACTTTCGCGCCAAGCTCGTTGGCGCATTCGATGTCGGTGGGGGTCGCGACGCCTGGGAAGAAGGGGAGGCTGAGTTCGCGCGCCGATTTGATGATGGTCGGATTGCAGCCGGGGGCGACGGCGAACTTGGCGCCGGCCGCCACGGCCATCTCAAGGTCGATCCGGTTCAGGATGGTGCCGGCCCCGATAAGCATGGTGGGAAATTTCTTGGTCAGCGCTTTGATGGTCTCGCTGGCGGCGGCAGTGCGGAAGGTGATCTCGGCGACCAGGAGGTTGTTCCTTGCGATAATCTCGCAAACCCTCATGCCATCCTCGACCGTCTCGAACGCGAAGATGGGGATGATTTTGCTGTCGCCAAGGCGTCCGATCACATTAAGACGGTTTGTCTCATAGCTGGCCATGTCGATTGTCCTTTCTCACAAGCGGGTTGTGTTTTGTATGCGCGGTGGAACTGCGGAAAATCATGATTGGACGGCGCATCGTTCTTAAACGGGGTGGAAATATAAGCTTTTACCGAGGCGAAAGCAATAGGTGGTGCCGTCAGTTTGGCAAGTGGGCCTTTCTCTGTGTATTGTACAGGTTTTTCTGAAAGGGCCCAACCAATGAATGTCCAGCCGTTGTTCCGCAGCATGAGCGTCGTCGGTCTTGTGGTCGCGCTCTGCGCCGCCGCAGGATGCGGAAGCGTGACGCAAGAGGTGGTTACCCCGTCCGTCCCCGACGCCGACGCCGGGAACGGGCCGGTTCGCATCGGCGCCATCTTCGGCAAGAGCGGCGCGGAGGCGGCCAGTGGCGAGTTTGACTATCGAGGGGCGAAACTGGCCGTCGACATCATCAATCGTCAAGGTGGACTTCTTGGACGCCCGATCGAACTGGTCGAGTTTGACAATCAAAGCGTGGCGGCAGGTTCCCGCGAGGCGGCGGGAAAAGCGGCGTCGATGGGAGTTCTCGCAGTGATTGGAGGAGAGTTCAGCGACAACTCCCTCGCCATGGCGCCGGTGCTGCAGCAGGCGGGCATCCCTATGATCACGCCGATATCGACGGATCCCGCACTGATACAGATGGGCGATTGCATCTTCCGCGTCTGCTTCAACGACTCATTTCAAGGAAAGATAATGGCGTATTACTCTCGGCAGGAGCTCGGCGCGCGCACCGCCGCCATCCTCGTGAAAAAAGGAAGCGGCTACAGCAAGACGCTCTCGGAGTGGTTCAAAGGATACTACACGCAGAACGGCGGCAGGATCCTCTGGGAGGGCGAGTATGGCTACGTCGACACCGATGACGCCAAGGGAGGGATCCCCGGTGGACGCGTCGTGTGGGAGGGCGAGTATGCCGCGGATGCCACCGATTTCACCGCTGTCCTCAAGAAGATCAACGAGTTGAAGCCTGACGTCGTGTTCGTGCCGGGGTACGAGAAGGACAGCGCCCTCATTCTCAAGCAGGCGCGGGAGGCGGGGCTCAAACAGGTGTTCCTCGGCGGCGACGGCTGGAACGGCGAAATGATTCCGGTCGCAGGCGCCGCCGCCGACGGCAGCTATTTCGTCAACCACTGGCATCAGGACGCCGATTCGGAAGCCAATCGCCGCTTTCTCCAAGAGTATAGAAGGGCGTTCGGCGAGAAAGCGTTCATCATACCGAACGCCGCTTTGGCCTATGATGCGGTGATGGTGCTTGGCGACGCTGTCCGGCGGGCGCAGTCTTTCGACCGTTCACAGGTCAAGGCGTCGTTGTTGCGCACCAGCAACTTCCAGGGGGCGACTGGCACGATCACCTTCGACAAGAGCGGGGAGCCGAAAGAGAAGGACGCCTTCATCCTCAAGTTCGAGAACGGAAAGGTGCGCTTCCTCAAGGAAAAAAATCCGACCGTTCGCATGATCGGTTGTCAGCCCGAAGAGGGCTCGCAGATTCCCGGCATTCGCAAATGGCCGGAGGAATACATGCCAAGGATTTATGACAAATCCCGCG
>CAYTFM010000103.1:0-10435 GCA_964436735.1 uncultured Victivallales bacterium
CTGGACAGATGGAGGTTTTGGCAGCTATTGAACCATCTCAGACGTTTGGATTTTCCATATTCATTTCCGCACCTAACCTACGGATGCAACGTTGCTTGCAACATTAATTTTTCCAAACGATGAAACGATAGAACACGAAACGGAAATGAATAAGGCGGAAAGACAAAAGGCGCGCCGTTGTGGCGCGCCTCTTGTGGGTGGCACCCTTTTATTGTGTGTGTTATCCGCCGAGCAGTCTGAGCACCGAGGACGGCAGCTGATTGGCCTGCGCCAACATTGCGGTGCCCGCGTTGACCAAGACCTGGTTCTTGGAGAACTCGGTCGACTCGCTCGCCATATCGACGTCGCGGATCTTGCTTTCGGCGGACCGCAGATTGTCCTCGTAGGTCATCAAGCCCTCGCGGGTGTTTTCGACACGTTTCTGCTGGGCGCCCATCGCCGCCCTCGCATTGGCGATGAAGTCGATGGCCATATCGATTTTTCCGATGATCTTGCCGCTGCTCACGTCGGCCGGGTTGAGGCCGATCGACATTTTGTTTGAGTCGATGATGCTGTTCCAGTGCACGCTGACATGGTGCGAGGCGGTGATGGCGTGCAGGGAGTTGTAGTCGTAGGTGTGCATTGTTCCGATGATCGCCGTGTTGGTGATCTGCAGATCCTTCAACTGGAGGGAGACTTTCTGGTCGACGTCAGGGCCGACTTGGATGGAGATGTTGCCTGTTTGAACCGAATCCGCCGATGCGACCGCGACGCCGGTGCCGCCTCGGAAGAGGTAGAGGCCGTTGAACTTCGCGGCGGCGGTGTAGTAGGAGGTGACGCGGGTGATCTCGTCCTGCATCGCCTTGAACTCAACCTGCACGTTCTGCTTATCACTATTGGACATGATGCCTTCGCCCTCGATGCTCAGGGCTTTCAGCCGGGATACCATGTCGTTGATCTTCTGAAGCCACGCGTCGGCGGTCTGGACGAGGGAGATCGCGTTCTCGGTGTTTTGACGGGCCATCTCGTTGCCTCGGATCTGGGCGCGCATGCGCTCACTGATACCAAGGCCGGCCGGATCGTCGGTGTTGCCAATCATGCCGGTCGATAGCCTCTTCATCGAGGACTGCATGTTGCCAAGGTTTGTCGTGTAATTCGTCCAGGTGTTGAAAGCCGCTACATTATTTTGAATTCTCATTGAGAAACCCTCCGTAGTTGTCTACTTGTCGACTTCATGCCGACCGTTCGCACTTGTTGTCGAGATTTCCGCCACGTTTGTCCCCGCCTTTTTGGGGCTTCGTGCGGGTTATGTGTCACACTCTGCGCGCACCTCCTTTCGGTATCGGGATATCCTCGTCCTCTGCTGTGTTGAGACCTGCGGTGTTGATGGAAACGCAGAAGCCGTGCCATGCGGTGGTGGAGGTGGCGAAAACGGCTGTCGAAGGGTAGATTAAAAGATGCGACCACCCACGGACGGAGGGTCCGGCGGGAGCGGAAGACGTCACAGACCTTGAATCGGGGAGATCATCGACTTATGCGCGCATACGATCTGAGAAGAAAATATTTGTCGTTTTTCAAGGGCAAGGGGCATGCCGAGATCAAAAGCGCTCCTCTGGTGCCGGAGAACGACCCCACCGTGCTGTTCACCACGGCGGGCATGCATCCGCTGGTGCCGTACCTCCTTGGCGAGCGGCATCCACTGGGCACGCGCCTCGTCGACTGCCAGAAGTGCATCCGCACGGGTGACATAGACGAGGTGGGCGATGCGGTCCATCTCACCTTTTTCGAGATGCTGGGCAACTGGTCGCTGGGCGAGTACTTCAAGAAGGACGCCATTGAATACAGCTTCGAGTTCCTCACCAGCTCCGAATGGCTTGGCTTGTCCTTGGACAAGCTCGCCTTCACGGTGTTCGAGGGGGACGCTGACGCGCCGTTCGACGACGAGGCGTTCGGGCATTGGCGTCGTCTCGGGATCGCTGAGTCCCGCGTCGCCAGGCGTCCCAAGAAGGACAACTGGTGGGGGCCCGCCGGCCAGACTGGCCCCTGCGGCCCCGACACGGAGATGTTCTATTGGACGGGAGAGGGGGACGCCCCACAGGATTTCACGCCGGACGACAAGCGCTGGGTGGAGATCTGGAACGACGTGTTCATGCAGTACAACAAGACCGCCGATGGACGTTTCGAGCCTCTTGCGCAGAGGAACGTCGACACCGGCATGGGGCTTGAGCGCGTCACCGCCATCATGCAGGGCCGGAAAAGCTGCTACGACACCGAGCTGTTCGCCCCGCTGTTCGCCCGGCTTGACGAGATCGTGGGGGCGCCGTGCGGCCCGAATGGCCGGTCGGCCTCGGAGCGCATCATTGTCGAGCACATGCGGGCGGCCACCTTCATCATGGGGGACGGCGTGGCGCCGGGGAACGTGGATCAGGGCTATGTCCTGCGCCGTCTCATCCGTCGCGCCATCCGCGAGGCGCGGAAGCTCGGTGTTCACACCAGTTTCACCGCGTCGCTGGCCGAGGTGGTCGTGGCGTCGTTCGGGGATGTCTATCCCGAGCTGACGGCCGCCGCCGCCGCCATCAAGGACGAGCTCAACCGCGAGGAAAACCAGTTCGCTGAAACCCTTGAGAAGGGAACCAAGGAGTTCGAGAAGCTTATCGGGAAGGTGCCTCCCCACATTGCCGTCAAACGCGTCAGCGGCAAAAACGCCTTCTTCCTCTACGAGACGTACGGCTTTCCCATCGAACTGACTGAGGAGATGGCGAGGGAGCGGGGGTTCACCGTGGACAAGGACGGTTTCGCGGAGGCGTACCAGAAGCATCAGGAGCTGTCGCGGCAGGGGGCCGAGAAGAAATTCAAAGGCGGGCTCGCCGACAATTCGGACATGACGACTCGGCTGCATACCGCCACGCACCTTCTGCACGAGGCGCTCCGCCGCGTGCTTGGTCCGCATGTCGCCCAAAAGGGCTCGAACATCACCTCCGAGCGTCTCCGCTTCGACTTCTCGCATACCGACAAGATGACGGACGCGCAGATCGCCGAGGCTGAGCGTCTCGTCAACGAGGCGATTGCCGCAGCGATGCCCGTGGTGATGGAGGAGATGACCGTGGAGGAGGCCACGGCCAAGGGTGCCATCGGCCTTTTCGCCGAGAAGTACGGCGAGAAGGTCAAGGT
Organism: uncultured Victivallales bacterium; assembly: GCA_964436735.1. Lineage (GTDB taxonomy): Bacteria > Verrucomicrobiota > Lentisphaeria > Victivallales > GWF2-38-69 > CAYTFM01. The sequence goes on from CAYTFM010000103.1 coordinate 3,151, forward strand.
CTATAGCGCCGGCGATTTCAGCCGGGAAATCTGCGGGGGGCCGCATGCCGCCACCACCAAAGAGCTTGGCCGCTTCAAGATTCTGAAGGAGGAGAGTTCAAGCCGAGGAGTCCGCCGTATCAAGGCGGTGCTGCAATAAGAAACTTGTGTCTCTTGTAGTGGCCTCAGACGTTTTGGGCTGGTATAGTTATTTCCGTATGGCCTACGGATGTGACGACACCTACGAAAGACAATCGCAACTACGCCAGGCCTTGAACTCGAAACGGAAATAACTACCATGAGTGCGTCAAAGGGCAGGATCATGATCGCCAGCAGCGGCGACAAGTGCCTCATCAAAGTCGAGGGGCGGACAACCTGGGAATGCAGTCCGCCTCTCCAGGAGTTGGCCAACAACATCTCCTCGGGCGCCTATGCGGGGATCATCTTCGACCTCTCGGAATGCGAGTGGCTCGACAGTACGATCATGGGCGTGATGGCTTCGATCGGAAAAAAGGCCCTTGAAAACCGGATGCCTCTCGTCGAGATGTGCAACATATCCGACAAGCTTCTCATGCTCCTCAAGGAGCTGGGCGTCGACCAACTCTTCATGTTCACGAAGGGGGAGTGCGTCGTTCCGCATCCCACCTGGGTGGCGACCGACACCTCCTCCTATAGCAGGAAGAGTCTCGCCAAGACCATTCTCGCCGCTCACGAGGCCCTGATCGCCGCCGACGACAAGAACCTTCCCCGGTTCAAAAACGTCGTGGACATGCTCAAAAAGGACATGCCAGAAGAGAAGAAATAGTCTACCTGGGGGTGGGAGATGTGGCTCTTCCCCCGGCATGTCCTATGTCCACGCTGAGGAAATTCAATGTCACCAGGTTGCAGGTGTCAGGAAGCGGCAGAGAAAATTTCCTGAAACCTGAAACCCGAACACTGAAACCAAGTTGCGTGCGAAGCCCGCCTAACTCGTTAATCGTAATCTTTCCCTTAATCGCTCGGAGATCAAGATTGGACTGCTCTTCCCGTCACGGGCGTTTCCCCCGGTATCGGCTGTCTGAGCTTGGACGCCACCATTGCAAGAATAGCGTGCAGCGCGTCTTTGGCAACGGGTTTGGCGATGTGTGCGTCCATGCCGGCTGCGAGGCTGGATGCCTTGTCCTCCGGCATCGCGTTGGCTGTCATCGCCACGAGCGCAATCTGCGGCAATCCCCTTTCCCGCTCGAAAGTCCTCACCGTCCGTGAGACGGACAACCCATCGGTATCCGGCATCTGTAGGTCCAGCAGGACGAGGTCGAAGTCGGCATGCCGCAACGCAAGAAGGTCAAGCGCCTGCTTACCAGTCTCCGCGATGGTCGTCGTTCCCCCGAAGCTGCTGACATGCCGCTCCGCGACACGCGCGCTGTACGGATCGTCCTCGACGACAAGGACGCGGATGGCGGAACTTTCCAGAGGTTTGACCGTCCCCGGCGTTTCGACGGCTGGCGTTCCGTGGGCTGAAAGCGGCACGGTGAAATAGAAGACACTACCTTTCCCGGGCGCGCTTTCCACCCAGATCATGCCGCCCATCAGTCGGCAGAGGCGTTCGCAGATGGTCAGCCCGAGACCTGTTCCACCGTACTTCCGCGCATGCGTCCCATCGGCCTGGGTGAATTCATGGAAGATGAGGTCGAGTTTGTCGGTGGGGATCCCTATGCCGGTGTCGGCGATGGAAAAGAGGAGGTGGGGCGGGCGTGGCGTGCGGCTGGTGGCCGGTTGTCTGTTGTCAGGCTGGTCGGACAAGGCAGACAGGGCTGAGGGAGGCCGGGAGACGGTGACCGTCACACACCCCTTCTCTGAGAATTTGATGGCGTTGCCGATCAGGTTCACGAGTATCTGTTTGATCCGGATGGGGTCGCCCATCCAGAGGGCGGGGACATCCTCGGCGACATGGCATTCCAAACCGAGCGATTTGATTTTCGCGATGGCGCGGAACAGTTCAAACGCGTCTTCGACGGTGCCGCGGAGGTCGAATTCGCATGAGGAGATGTCGAGCCGTCCAGCCTCGATTTTCGCCAGGTCGAGGATGTCGTTGATGATGGAGACAAGATCCATGCTGCGTGCCTTGATGATCTCAAGCCCCTCGCGCTGCTCGTCGTTGATCGGGGTGTCCATCAGAATTTCCGCGAAGCCGATCACGGCGTTCAATGGCGTGCGGATCTCATGACTCACGTTGGCGAGGAACTCGCTCTTCGCCTTGTTGGCGGCCTAGGCCAGCGAGGCCAACTCGTTCGCCCGCTTGACGGATTCCTCAAGAAGCCTGTTGCTGTTCTCGAGCTTCTCCTTGCTCCGCTGCAACTCCGCCACCGCCTGCTTGCGTTCGGTGATGTCACGGAAAATCCATATCCGTCCGTAGTAATGGCCAGACCCCCCTATGACAGGCGCGGAATAGCGCTCGATGATCCGCCCATCGGTCAGGGAAAGCTCGTCAACGCTTTTCTCCTCTCTGTTGGCGTAGAGATGGCGGACTTTGCTGAGGAATCCCTCTTGATCAGCCATCTGGCTCGTCACGGTCTGCAGGACTGGTTCGTCTATCTGGGCCTCGACCAGCTCGGATGGGATTTTGAACAGCTCGATGAACTGGCGGTTATAGGAGATGATCTTGGCTTCTCCGTCCACCACAAGAATGGCGTCGGGGAAGGTTTCCTGCTGGATCGCCAGGAGATTATTCTTGAAAATAAGCTCCGCCTCATCCCGCTTGCGCTCGGTGATGTCGCGGCAGAGCGAGATGATGCGGAGCGACTCGCCTTCCCCTTCGACGGTGGCGCTGATCTCCACGGGGGTGAGCATGCCGCGTCCGTCCACGTAATCGACGACGAGGTTCCTGATATGGCGGTCTTGCAGGCATTGCGTGACCGCCTCCGCGTTCTTCGTTTTCGCATGCTCCGCTGTCCACTCTGTGACGCTTTTGCCGAGGATCTCGCGCAGCTCGCGGTGCCCGGTGAGCCGGACATACTCCTGGTTGGCGTCGACGACCCTGCCGTATCCATCAAGGGTGAGGTATCCTGTGTCTGTCGTTTCGATGAGGCGGCGGTACTTCGCCTCGCTTTCCACAAGCGTCTCGTTGGCGCGGTCATGGACCCGCAGGACAACGAAGAACGAGATGAGCAGCAGCATGAGCAGGCAGGTCACGACGCCGCCGGCCGCCCGGTACATGGTCACGCGGTGAAGATCGGAGAAGAGGAGCAGGGTCCACGCGTCGGGGCCGATTATGTGTGTTTCGGCGTGGCTGCGCCTCCCCGCCAAAGTGCCCATGCCTCCTTTCGTGAAGTCGTCGAGGGAGACCGGAGCCGGCTGGAAAGGCCCCTCGCCGAACTGCCGTGACTCCCGCAGTGCCTCCACTTTCTCCTTGTCCAAGGGGCGGAGGGTGCGGAACACCCATTCCGGGCGGCTGGCCATGAGGATGACGCCGTTGGCGTCGACGAGGAATGCTCCCGGATGCATCTGGAAGAGATCGCACATCTCCTCGATGTCCTCCTTGATGACGATGACTCCGCGCAGATCCCCCTCTTTGTTCCGGATGGCCGCGGCGGCGTAGAAGCCACGCTTCCCCGAGGTCACGCCAAGGGCGAAATAACGGGCGCTGCCCTCTTTGACAGCCCGGGTGAAGTACGGCCGGAAGGAGTAGTCGTGGCCGACAAAGCTGTCGACGTCGTTCCGGTTGGAGGACGCGAGCACGATCCCCCGGAACCCCATGAGGTAGCAAACGGAGGCTTGGTATCCCGAGCAGTAGCGGTCCAGTGTCTCGTTCGCCTGGGCCAGGCTTGCGGGTGTCAGATCATCGTCCAAAACCGCCCGCAGCGAGGGCGACCCCGAAAGCACGCGGACACTGTTCTCGACCGCCGACAGCCGTGCGTCAAGCAGCAAGGCCAAGGCCTGCTTGTCGGTTTTACATTCAGTGACCACTTCTCCGTAGGCCATCTTGCCCAGCCACCAGGTGGCCGCGGCGCCGCTTGCGCCCACCAGGAGCAGCACCAGCAGCCAGAGAACCGGCCACGGCTGTCTCCCGCGGCACCGCACAGATGGCCGCCTGCCTTTCAGTATGGCATGTGCTCCCATTTTAGCTCCCGCCCCTCGTTGCCGCCGCGTCGATGGCGTGGAAAAGTGTTTCTTGCTTAAGTGGCTTGGCGAGGTAGCCATCCATCCCCGCCGCGAGGAAGTGCTCCCTGTCCGCTACCAACGCATGCGCAGTCAAGGCGACGACCACCGTATGCCGTCCGGTCTGCCTATCGCTTTCCCGTATCGCCCGGGTGGCGGCGACGCCGTCCATCCCCGGCATGCGGATATCCATCAGCACCACGTCGAACATCTCGACGTCCAGAAGCGACAAGGCCTCTGTGCCGTCCTGGACCGACCTGATCTCGTCGCCGCGCTGCCGCGCCAGTGTCTCCACCAGCAGGCGGCTGGAGGGGTCGTCGTCCACGACAAGGAGTCTCAGCGGCTGGCGCGGGCGGGTGGCCATCGTCGTGTCCTTGGGCACAGGACTGGCAATCCCCTCATGAACGCCGACGATGGCCGTGAAGAAAAACTCGCTGCCGCGCCCTTCGACGCTCTTGACCCATAGCGTGCCGTCCATCAACCCCACAAGGTTCCAGGCGATCGCCAGGCCAAGTCCCGCGCCGCCGTATTCGACCGCATGCGAGATGTCAGCCTGTTTGAAGGCGTCGAAGATAATGGCCTGCTTCTCCGCAGGTATGCCGATTCCCGTGTCGCGGACGCTGAACAGCAACGCCGTCTCACCGTCGGCCAGGGGGCGAGTCAGACGGTTGGCGTCCGCGCGCTCGACGCGCATCGCGACGCAACCCTCAGGCGTGAACTTGATCGCGTTGCTCAGCAGATTGAGGAGAATCTGTCTCAACCGCAGACCGTCCGCGCATATTTCGTCAGGGAGCTCAGGCTCCACATGCGACTCCAGTTCCAGCCCTTTCTTGGCGGCCGCGGGTTTGATCGAGGCCATCATATCCTTCAGCGTCAGGCGAAGACTCATGGGCTGTGTGTCCATGGCGATTTTTCCCGCCTCGACCCTGGCGAGATCCAGGATGTCGCTGATCAGCGCCAACAAATCCAGCCCGCGTTGACGGACAATGCCGAGCCATTTCCGCTGCTCGTCCGTCAGATTTGGCGCCTGCTCCAGCATGTCGGAAAAGCCGATGATCGGGTTCAGCGGCGTGCGCAGCTCATGGCTCATGTTGGCCAGGAACTGGCTCTTCGCCCGATTCGCCGCCTCGGCCTCCGTCTTCGCCCGCAGCAACTCCGCCTCCACTCGTTTGCGGTCGGTGATGTCCATGTTGATGCCGACATATCGGACGATCTTGCCCGAGGCATTGCGTTGCGGAGTGGCCACCCCATATACCCAGGTGGTTTTGCCGTCGCGTGTTTGGAAGCGGTATTCAATCCCCCAATGGCCTTCCGCGGCCACCATCTGCTTCCAGTTTGAAAGGACGGATTCCCGGTCTTCCGGATGCAATCCTTTCATCCACCCGTCGCCGAGCGCCTCCTGTAAGCTCAGGCCAGCCATTTCACACCAGCTCGGGTTGGCGTATTGGCAATTCCCCTTGGTGTCGGCCAGGTAAATGCCGGCCTGTGCCATGGTGGTGAGAGTGCGGAACAGTTCCTCGCTGGCCTTCAGTTCGGTTGTTCGGGTGTCGACGGCGCGGATGAGGAGACGGTTCCAGGCGAGCAGGATCAGCAGAATTAGGCTGAGGCCGCCGCCGGCGATGAGGAAATAGCGCAGCATATGGCCATCCGCCAGTGATGCCCCATACCAGGTGGTGTCGATCTTCTTGAACTCTTCGGGGGATATCCGGCTGAAGCCGTCGGCGACCACCCGCAAGAGTTCGCAGTCCCCTTTCTTGACCGCCCGGTGGAATTCCCCCACATTCAGAGGGGCCGACTGCCTGTACTGGGAGCGTATGCCGAATTTATGCAGAAGATACAGCGCGGGTGGGGCGTCAGCGACGAAAACGGTGATTTTACGCTCTTTGGCCGCGCGGATGATGGACTCGTAACTGTTGAAGGGCAGCAGGGTGTCGATGCCGTGCTCCCTAAGGAGGTCGATGGCGTCGTCGCCACTCTTGACGCCCACGGCGAAGCCTTTCAGGGAGGCGGCAGTGGTGATGCCGGATATCTCCTTGTCGAAGAAGATGGGAACCTCCAGTTTTGCATAGGGAGGCGTGAAGTCGAGCCACGTGGCGCGTTCGTCAGTCTTGAAGATCGTGTCGATGACATCGAATTCGCCGGCCTGCATGCGGCGCATGGCCTCGCCCCAGTCCATGGCGCTGATCTCGGCCCGGATGCCGGTCTTCCGCTCCCACAACCGCCACTGGTCGGGCAGGATGCCCTGGAGGCCGCCGGCGCTGTCCCTGAAGATAAAGGGAGGGTAGTTGTCGTCCATGACGACCTTGATGGACGTAGGGCGAGTCGACTCCGCTCCTGCCGCACTCCAAAGGACGCCGCAGAGTGACGCCGCGAGGAGGAGCATCCGTGGCAGTGTCAAACGCTGGTTCATGCGTCGCCTTTCTCCGCGAAATCCGAAATCCGAATCGCGAAATCCGAAGTACATTCGAAATTCAAATCACGAACGAATGAAGCATAACAGTTCAACGGCGTTCACCGTTGTTTCGGATTTCGTGCTTCGCGTTTCGGATTTATCATACGCTATCCCTCGAGGAGTTCGAGATAGCGTTTTTTCGCCTTAAGGATGTCTTCTCCCGTGATCTTGGTCTCGGTCATCACCTCGGGGGGGAGGGCCTTGACCAGGATCTCGTCGGAAAGCTCTCCCACGGCGATGACGTCGGCGAGGAAGATGAGCAGCCCTTCCATTGATATCACCTTGCCCTCCACGGGGTTGTGGTGCCTGAGGACGCCGATTCTGATGGAGTCGGGGAAGTTCCATTTCTTGAGGATCATGGCGCCGAGCTCCGTGTGGTTGATGCCGAAAAGGGCCTCCTGGCGGTTGATGATCCGTCTCGTGTCCGCCCAGTTGGAGCCGAGGCTCAGCGCGCCTTCCTCGCTGGCGGAGACGAAGACGACCAGGCGCCCGATGTCGTGCATCAGCCCCATCACCAGATACACCTCGCGGTCGTGCTGGCTCATGTTGAGCGTCTCGGCGAGGGCCACCGCCGCGAGCGAGACCTCGTGCGCGTGGCGGAAATAGAGGTCGAGGTTGCGGATGTGGGAGAAGGCTTCGCGCACGATCTTATCGGAGCAGGCGACCGCCACCAGATCGAGATCGAGACCTCGCAGTCGCTTCGCATCGCGCTCGACC
>CAYTFM010000103.1:10445-14162 GCA_964436735.1 uncultured Victivallales bacterium
CAGATCGATCATGTTCCGCATGCCGAAGTAGCGGACAGCCTCGCCGACCGTGTCGACTTTATGGCGGACGCCGAAGCGGGCGGAGTTGGCGTAGCGCAGCAGCTCCGCGCTGATCATCGGATCTTTTTTGATGATCGGGATCAACTGGTCGTAGTTGACGTCGGGGTCGGCGACCTTCCGCCTCAGCTCGAAGACCGTGTTCGGCATCGGGGGAATCCGCTCGATGGTCCGCGCCACCTTCGCCGCGACCTCTTGCTTGTTGGGCTGCTTTGCTGGTTTGAGAGGTCCCATGAGCGCTCCGCTTTGGTTTTTGTGGGTCGATGCCCACAAAAACCATAGTTTAATTTGTAGCAACTCAAACCCGAATCTTCAAGAAAGCTTTTTCCGCGCCCTCCGGCGCATCTCCAGTTTGATCGGCAGGCCGACGAGTCCGAACACGCGGCGGAGCGAGTTGACGAGGTAGCCCTGGTACGGCTTTGGACACAGTTCGGGGTTGTTGACGAAGAGCACGAACGTGGGGGGGGCGCTGGCGGTCATCGTCACATAGAAGACCTTGAAGAAGCTGGTCTTGACCGCTGGCGGAGACCGCCGGGCGATCGCCTCGGAGATGGCGGTGTTGAGCATGGCGGTGGGGATCCGGACCCGGAGCTGGTCCGCCACTTCGATCGCCCGCGCCGCCGCCTCCTCCAGTCCCGAACCCGTTGTCGCGCTTGTCAGGATGAGCGGCGCGTACGCGAGGAAACGCAGGGAGTCGCGGACGGCCTGGTCGGCCGCCTTCCTGTCGACGCCTTGCTCTTTGCAGAGGTCGAACTTGTTGGCGACGAGCACGCACGCCTTGCCGGCGTCGCTGATGAGGCGGGCGATCTTGGCGTCCTGCGCCGTGGCGCCGTCGGGGCTCGCCTCGATCACCAGCAGGGCGACGTCGCAGCGGCGGATCGCCTCATGGGCGCGGATGATGCTGAAAATCTCGATGGCCGAATCGGCCCTGCCGCGCCGCCGCAGCCCCGCGGTGTCGATCAACGTCGCCGGAACCTGCCTGTCGCCGACCCGCAGCTCGCAGTCGACGTCAACGGCGTCACGGGTTGTCCCGGAGATGTCGCTCACGATCATCCTGTCGGACCCGAACAGCCCGTTGACCAGCGATGACTTCCCCACGTTCGGCCGTCCCACGATCGCCAGCCTCACACGGTCTGTGGGGGTGGCGGGATCGTCTGATTTCGGCAGATGGCGGGCGGCGGCGGCGAGCAGGTGCTCCACGCCGATCTTGTGAAGCGACGAGACGGTGAACGGCTCGCTGAAGCCCAGGCGGCGGAACTCGTTGGCGCTGTCGGCGAGGCGTGTGTTGTCTGATTTGTTGGCCACCAGAAGCGTGGTGGCTCCTGATTTCCGGATGAGCCGCGCGACCTCCTCGTCGAGTGTGGTGACGCCTGCCGTCACGTCGACGACGAACAGAACCACCACCGCCGACTCCAGCGCGGCCATCGCCTGCTTGTGGATTGAACCACCGAACAGACCCGAGCGCTCCTGCTCCTCCGCGGCGGCGGCGACCAGTCCCCCCGTGTCAACGAGCTGGAACGCCCTCCCGCGCCACTTCCCGACCGCCACGATTCGGTCGCGGGTCACCCCACATTCCTCATGGACGATCGAGACTCTGCGATCGAGTATCGCATTGAAGAGGGCCGACTTCCCCACGTTGGGGCGTCCCACGATCACAATCGACGGCAAGCCGCCGCATTCTTTCAACTTCTTGTCAGCCATATCTCCTCCCAAGGCGGCGCACGGCCGCACCCACGCTACGCATAAAATCCAGGCGCACTTTTCTCCCGCACGCGAAACGAACGGACCGCCTAGGATTTATAAATCCAAAGGAATACAATAAATCCCCCTTCCGCCTTTCCCAATGGCTACGCCTTTTTTTATTTTACCGCAATAGTGTGATAGGGTGGAATGCCCCTTGTAAAATGGCGGGTAAATGGCTATTTTAAACTGTCATTTGTGTCTTCCCTCAACTACGTGTTTTCACAATTGTGGAGATGCTCGCTGTATGGACAAGAAATCGATCAAGGAAATCTCTTCATCTCTACGCGCGGCGTATCAGAAGGCGCTGGATGCGGACAACAAAAACAATCCCGATTACGCTGTCGAGCTTCTCAAAACGATTCTCACCAAAGAGCCAGGGTTTGTGGAGTGCCGGGAGGCGCTGCGCAAGATTGAGAGGAAGAAGCCCGAGGCCGGTGCCTTCAAGAAGATCATCAACTCCTTCAAGACGAAGAAGACGCTGACGTCGGGGCAGATCGCGCTGGCGCGGAAGAAGTATCTTGACGCGATGAACGCCGCCGAGGACGTCCTCGCCATCGAGATATCCAACCAGTCGGCCCTCAAGCTGCTCGCCCAGGCCGCCGAGGGAGCCGACGCGCGGTTCATCGCCATCGCCGCCATGGAGACCGCCCTTGAGGACGCCCCGGAAGATCTCAACCTGCTGAAATACATCAGCGACCTCTATGCCGCGGAGAAGATGGGCACCCAGGCACTCCGCTCCCGTCAAAAGATCATGTCGCTCTGCCCTGGCGACCTCGCCGCGGAGCAGGCCGTCCGCGCGGCGTCCGCTCTCGCCGCCATGACGGAGAACCAGTGGGGCGAGGGCAAGAGTTCCCGCGAGATGCTCAAGGACGCCGACGAGTCCAAGTCTCTCGAGCAGAAGGATCGCATCGCCCGGAATATCGACGACATCCGGGAGCTCATTGCGGAGTTCGAAAAACAGATCAAAGAGAATGGCGATTCCATCGACGCGTGCAAACGTCTCGCCGACCTCTACCAGAAGGCCGAGGAGCACGATACCGCCATCGATTTCTTCAACAGAGTCGCCAAGCTGCTCGGCACGGTGGATCCCACGATCGACCGCGGCATCGAACGGTCCACCATCGGCAAATACGACAAGAGCATCGCCGAGTGGACCGCCTACGGCGAGGCCAATCCCGACAAAAAAGCGGAAGCCGAGGCGAACATCGCGAAGATCAAGCAGGATTGCTTCGCGTATCGCCAAGAGAAGGCGATCGAGCGCGTCAACAACTACCCCAACGACCTTCAACTCCGTTTCGAACTCGCCAGTGTCTACTGGGAGGCGGGGGATGTTGACGCCGCCATCGAACAGTTCCAGCTCGCCCAGAAAAACCCGCAGCGGCGCCTTGCCGCCCTCGTCTACCTGGGCCGCTGCTTCCACGCCAAGGGCTTGTTTGACATCGCCGTCGAACAGCTCCAGAGGGCGATTGGCGAGATGCTGTCGATGGACAAGCAGAAGATGGAGGCCCTCTATCATCTTGGTCTCACGCTCGAGGTCATGGGAGAGACCGACAAAGCCTACGACTGCTTCAAACAGATTTATCAGAGCGACTCCAAGTATCTTGACGTTCAGGAGCGTATGCAGAAGGCGAAGCACAAGTAGGCATTTGCGCGCTCCGCGGCGCGCAAATGTCATGGCCCAGAACTCTCGACGCATATTTGAACAGTGTTTTCCGTCGGCACGGAAACGGCGGGTAAGGAAAAAACTCAACACCATCCTAATGCGCGGCGGTCCGTTCGCCCGATATGCGGGCGGATAATGTCGCATGGCATGACTCACTGGTGGTGCGCGGACAGACTCCGCCGTGCCTTATGGCGAAAACAAAACATCATCTGCAGATCAACCTCGAGTTCTTTGCCGCCACCGCGGCCCTTTTC
>CAYTFM010000103.1:14172-25992 GCA_964436735.1 uncultured Victivallales bacterium
GTGCTCCGCGCCATGCCGCTGCGCCTGGCGTACGCGGTGGCGAAGTGGTGCGGCTTCCTCCTTTACCTGTTGGACGGCAGGCACCGCCGCCGCGCCATTCAGCACCTCATGCATGCGGGCGTCGCCACAACCACGGCGGATGCCGCACGTATCGCCAAACTCAACTTTGAGCATCTCGCCAAGGTCACCGTCGAGACGGCCAAGTTCGACCAGTTGTTCACGCCCGAGAATATCGAGCAACGCGTTACCCTCCTACCCAGCGACGGATTTCGCGAGGCCCTCCGCGACTCCCGCGGCACGGTGCTTGTCAGCGCCCACTACGGCAACTGGGAACTCACCGGCCTCTACGGAGCCGCCGTGCTCCGCCCCATGCTCAGCGTCATGCGCCCCTTCGACAATCCCAAAATCAACGAGCTGATCGTCAAACGGCGCAGCAGTTTCAGGCAACGCGTCTGCGAGAAGCAGGGAGCGTTGAAGCAATTGCTGATGACATTGAGAAAAGGCGAGGCCGTCGCCATGCTCTCCGATCAGCACGCCGGCCATCTCGAGGGGGTCACGACCACGTTTTTCGGACATCCCGCCTGCACCCATGGCTCTCCCGCGTCTATCCATTTGAAAACAGGCGCGCCGCTGGTGCTGGGAGTCTCCCGCCGCGTCGATGACTCGCCCAGGTTCGTAATCATCACCCGTGGCCCCTACACCATCGAACCCACGGGTGACAAGCTGAAGGACATCCAGACTCTCACGCAAATGTTCACCACTGACATTGAAAAGATCATCGCCGAATGTCCCGAGCAATGGCTTTGGTCCCACCGCCGCTGGCTCGACATCAACAGGAAATCATCATCGAAAACTGAACAAGCACCGAACACTGAACACCGAACACTGAACACTGAACACTGAACACTGAACACTGAACACTGAACACTGAACACTCCAACCTGAAATACCGCTTCTGCGTCGCCGCCCCCGCGTCCAGCTCGGGGAAGACCACCATCTCGCTCGGGCTGATGCGGGCTTTGCGGCGAAAAGGGCTGACAGTCCAGCCCTTCAAGTGCGGCCCCGACTACATTGATCCCGGGCATCACCGCGCCGCCGCCGGGCGGCCGTCGAGAAATCTGGATTGCTGGATGATGGGCGAGGAGGGAGTGCGGCGTTCGTTCGCCCGCGCCGCCGCCGATGCCGACTGCGCGGTGGTCGAGGGGGTGATGGGGCTTTTCGACGGGGCGTTTTCCGGAAAAATCGACGGCAGTACCGCCCATGTTGCTAAGCTCCTCGGCATTCCCGTCATACTCGTCGTCAACGCCAAAGCCATGGCCCGCTCACTCGCCGCCCTGGTCCACGGCTTCGCCACCTTCGAGCCCGGCGTCGAGATCGTCGGTGTCATCGCCAACAACGTCTCCTCGCCGAAGCATGAGGGGCTGCTCAAAGAAGCGTTGACCGCCGCCCAGCTTCCGCCGCTGCTCGGAGCGATTCCCCATGAGAAGAAGCTTGAGCTGCCCGAACGGCACCTCGGCCTGCTGCCGTCGCCCGAGTCGAAACTCGACGACGAGTGGCATGAGCGGCTCGCCGATCTCGTCGAACAGCATGTCGATATTGACCTGCTCCTGAAATTAAGCGGCGAAGATGGTTCGCCCTCCAGGGCGCGCGGAGGCGAAGCGGTACCTGAACGGCCTTTCGATTTCGTAGAAGCGGCATCTTGCCGCTTCACATGTGGCGGAACGCCACATCTGGGGATTGCCCGCGACGAGGCGTTCAACTTCTACTACGAGGACAACCTCGACTTGTTGCGGGAATCCGGGGTGGTGCTGGTTCCTTTTTCGCCGATCCACGACGAGCGGCTCCCGGATGGACTTGACGGGCTCTACCTCGGCGGTGGTTTTCCCGAGATGTTCGCCCCGCAACTCGCCCGCAACACCTCCATGCGACAGGCGGTTAAAGCCTTCGCGGACGCGGACGGTTCCATTTTCGCGGAGTGCGGCGGCTTGATGTACCTCTGCGAGGCGATCGAGGACGCGGCAAAGACACGTCACATGATGTGCGGCGTCATTCCCGCGGTGGCGCGGATGGGCTCCAAGCTTCGTCGTCTCGGCTACGTCGAGGCGAAGACCAGCGGCGACTCGTTCTTCGGTTCTGCGGGAACCGTTATCCGCGGGCATGAGTTCCACTGGTCCGACGTCGAACTGACTGGCTCCGGAGCATCACCGGAACCCGCATTCCGCACCCGTGGCGCGTCGGGCGGCGACTGGACGCCCATGGGGTTCCACGTCGGCAAGGTCATCGCCTCCTACTTTCATGCGCATTTCCTGTCAAGCCCCACCGCCGCCGCCGCATGGGCGTCCTCGTTGAGAGGCGAATAGCTGCGTAAACGCCCCTGAACGGCTCTTCCTCTGCACCCATTCGTGCTGCCGCCGCTCTCTTTGTGCTCCCCCACGCCAGCACCACCTTCAGTACCACAAGCTGAATCCCGGATTGCCTCGCCTTCGATGCTGAGAAAATATTTTGCTTATTGGTGCAAGAGATCTTGACGAATGAGCCAATCTGAGCCATAATAGCAATACAATGGCTCATGGAGGCGCCTATGCGCAAGCTTAAGAAGTCGACATTGACCGAAAGGGTCATCGCAGTCCTGGGGAAAAGCATTCGCTCAGGGGAATACATAGCCGGACGCAAGATGCCAAGCACCAGGGAGCTTGCTCTTGGGTTGGGCGTCAGCCAGCGGATCGTCAAGCTGGCGATTGACGATCTGGAGTCGCGAGACCTTGTGAGGTGCATTGAGCGGGATGGGGTCTATCTGAATCCTGATGCGGTGGTGGAGCCGAGTTTTGAATTCTTCCTGCTCTCATTGAGAAGGGCAACGTATTTCGACTATCCCTCAATGATTCTCTCTGTTGGGGATCAGGAGGTGTGGGGAGGGATCAATCTGGCGATCCGCAGCATTGCCACTGACGACAAACTGTCCAGTCCGATCATGAAATATGAGATGGAGAAGATCAAGGAAGGCAAGCCCGATTGCATGGCCTTGTACATGTCGGCCACTTCTCCAGAGGATCTTGAGCCCTTGGCCGATCTTCCCTTTCCCGTGGTCCTTCTCGGAGATCTCGACTGGCTGCCGGGCCCCGACTTCAAGTTCAACCAGATTGTGGAGGACACCGCTGAACGCGCCGAGGCGTATTTCAAGACGGCGGAATCCTGCGGGGCGCGCGACATGCTGCTCATCGGCGGAACATTAGACCGATTCTACACGAGAATCCTCAAGGAGGCATGTGACAAACGCTCGGCGGAGGGAAGGTTGGCGTGTCGATACCAAGAGCTCGAGGCGTCGAAATGCTCGAGCGACGCCGAACTCCGCAAAACTGTGCGAGAGCTTGTGCGCTCAACCATGAAAGGCGGAGCCCCAGCCGCGATCGCGATCGACGGAATGCCGTTTATCAATTTCTTCCTCGAGCCGTTGAGGGAATTGGGGCTGGTTCTGGGGCGCGACATTGCGGTAATCAACGACAAGGAGTTGGCTCCGGGGACAATCTATCTTGAAAGCGACTACCATGCGTTTTCAAAAGCCGCCGTAGCCCTTATGAGGGGAATAGCCGGCAATCCAGCCGGTCATTTTGGGCGCAAGGCTTTAGGCGGCCTGATAAGCAGACGGCCGGTCGTCATTGGAAATGCGGAAGCATATCGCACAAGGGCGGCAAACTAAACGCAGGGAGGAGATTATGGCGCGCGTTGGAGCTTCTGGAGCCGCCGTTTCGAGCAAGCGACTATCCCGTCCCCAGGGAAAACGTGAGGTGATTTTTCCGAGTAGCGTTTCTCACGCATTCACCTTGATCGAGCTGCTGGTCGTCATCGCCATCATCGCCATTCTTGCCGCCTTGCTTTTTCCCGCTCTCGCCCAGGCGCGGGAGACCGCGAAGAAAATCAAGTGCATGAGCAACCTCAAATCGATCGCCCAAATGGACTTCTCCTACGCCGACGACTACGGGTGCGGCGTCCCATTCGCCTTCAACTGCGGCCCGGGACGGAAGTACTGGGTCGAACACCTGATGTGGTTCCAATACGGTTCTTCATTTGCCAACGATGCCGCGAAGGTGGCCACCACGGTGTTCGCCTGTCCGAAATACGGGCTCGACGGCATTCCCGGCTGGAGCGGACCGAACAACGGCTATGGGCCGAATGTCGCTCTCCCGCCCTGCACCAGCGCGTCGGTGTGGGATGATAATGCGATCGCCTTTCCATTGCTGCACAAGGTGAAGAGACCTTCGCAGACAATCCGTTTCGGCGACTGCAATGGCATCTACAATGCGCCGTACGGCTGCTCCCACCTCGGCAACTGCTTTGACTGGGCCACGGTGAACCTTTTCGGCTACGTGCACAAAAATCAGGCGGTGATGGTCTACCTCGACGGGCATGCGGAGGCGAACGGCATGAGCTACTATTTCGAGCAGGGCAACAATTCGGCGTTTATCAAGGAGGGTTCCTATTGATGACCATGTCAAACATGCGCAAGGAGGACGCCATGAGGTTCGGGAAGACCTTTGTCCCCGTAAGGGAATTCGTGCTGGCCGCAACGCTTCTGGGGACCGTGTGTTCAGCAGCCGTCTCCGGCGAGACGACGCCACCGACTTTTCAGGATCCTGATCTGTCGGAGATTCTCATGCGGATCGCGCCCCAGTTCGACAGTCCAGCGGGAAGTCCAAACCCATCCTTCACCCGCGGCATTCCCCCAGACAACGACGGACGCTTCCTGGTGGGCAAGCCTGAGATGGTCATGCCCACGGGAGCTGGAACCCTTTCCGCGATGGTGTGTTATGGCGACAGCCTTGAACTCCACCTGTCAAAGACGGGGTACTACTCCATCGCCCCGCCCGGAGGTGACAACACATGGCCTTCGCTTGGACACTTCTCGATCCGCTTTGACAAGGCGTCGGCGACGGAGCTCACGAAGTTCAGGCAGCGGTTGGATTTGCTGCGTGGTTCCGTCTGCATCGACATTGAGACTGCGGAGGGAAAGATCGGTGTTGAAGTGGCGGGCGACATGCGGCGCGACTGTCTTGTCGTATCGGTCAAGGACTCGCGCCCGAAGGTTGGCCCCACGCGTATCCACTATGAGAATACGCGAGAATCGGTGCGAGTCTCGGTCGCTGACAGTCTGTTGTCTATTGTGGAGAGCTATCCCAAACCCCAAAGCGACTGGCGCGCGGGAAAAGCGCACAGTCTGGCGATGCGTGCCGGACTGCGCGGCGGAGCCAGTTTCAGCAAAGCCGAAGCCGGTGGAGGCAGGGAAGGGGCCATCACTGTCGAAAAGGGAGGTTCCTTTGAGTTGATCATCGCCGCTGTCAGCAGAGTGGACACACCGCCGGAGGCTGAGGTCAAAATGGCCTGGGACGCGGAGGCTACCTTATCTCAGCAGGAGATCGAAAAAGAACGTCTCGCGTGGTGGCGGGAGTTTTGGTCGCACTCGTGGATCGACTTGCGTGGCGGTCAAGGCGAATACTTTTCCCGCCTGTGGTATGTGACGCTGTACTCCTACGCCTGCGTCGGCCAGGGTCCTGTGCCTCCCAAGTTCAATGGCGGCCCCGGCCTGGTCTACAAGGACGAGCGCAAATGGGGTGATGGCTTTTGGTGGCAGAACCAGCGCGAGATCATCTGGCCGATGAATGTGGCGGGGCACAGCGAATTGTCGCGGCGGCATTTCGACTTCCTCAACCGGTTTTTCGAGCAATCCATTGAGAAGGCGAAGAGTTGGGGCATGGACGGTTCCTGCTTCGGCGAGTGGGTCACCATCGCGTATGTGAAGGGGGATCTGGGCGAACGCGGACCCGCCGTGCTGCAGGCCCCGCGCTATGTGTCGGGAGCCGTCTCGCCACAGAAAGCCTTTGAGACGCGAAGCGATGAGAAACACCGCAACGGCGGCTACACCAGCCACATTTTCTCCGGTGGGGCGGTGCTGACGCAGTTGCTCTTCGAGCATGTCCAGCACACGGGCGACGCCGCCTTCCTGCATGATATAGCGGCACCGTGGCTGAAGACGGTGGTCGCGAACGCCATAAGCCTGTTGTCCTTGGAGGAGGACGGCCGCTTTCATGTCAAGTTCGCTGACGCCAACGAGCAGTGGTGGCGCGTCGACGACGCCTCCTCGCTCGTCGCTGCGATCCGCTATGCGCTCGCCATGACGGCGCGATACGGGGACGAGTTGGGCTTCGAGAAGCAACTTGTCACCGACGCCGCGGACAGGCTCGCGAAGCTGACACCTCTTCCAACGGCGGCGTCATGGAGCTATGCGGGCGGAAATGGACTGGAGAAACTGCTGGGGAAGTTCGAGGATGGCTCCCGCGTCTTCGCGCCCTTCAGGCTGGTGGCGGAAACGGTCGCGCATAACACTGAGAACCCCGAACTGTACGCCGTCTTTCCCTTCGCCTTTTCCGATTTGAACAGCAGTCCGCAACTCCTTGAGATAGGCCGGGAGACATTCAAAAGAAGGGTCTTCCCGAATTCGGCCGCCTGGAGCCAGTGCCCTGTGCAGGCCGCGCGGTTGGGGCTGCCAGACACGGCGGCCATCATTGGCGACCACGCCGCGCGCCACCAGAAATGGCCGTACGGAGGGTGGAACTCGCCCGGCACCCCGTTGTACAGCAAGGGGCCCGTCTCGGACTGCCCCTACTTCGACGGAGCGGGCGTCAACATGACCGCTTTGCAGGAGGCTTTGCTGCAAAGCCACTTCCCCGCCGAAGCCTATGGCGGACTCTTCGAGGGAGGCCCCATCCGCCTTCTGCCCGCCGTCCCGCCTGAATGGTCCGGCAGTTTCCTGCTCCATGCCAGAGGAGGCGTCTCGGTCCGTGTGCAACTGGCTGAAGGGAAGCTGAAGTCCGCGCTCTTCGAGGCCACCAGGGCGACACGTGTGAAAGTCGTCAACACGTTCGGCGCATGTCGGCTGTGGCGTGATGGCAGACCGGAACCCGAGCAAAGCGGTCCCATGATCGAGTTCTCGGCGGCGCCCGGGGAACGCGTCATAATGGCCGCAGTTGCCAAGTGAGGTTGAGTTCCAATGCGCAGACACTCACTATTCCTTTGTTTATTTGCCGCGTTGTCTTTAGTGGTCGGATCGCTTCGAACGGCGGCGGCCGAGAACATAATGGGTATAGATTTCTCGAAATCCGTCAAAGAAGTTCACAACACAATCAAGGGCTCCTTTGACGGCGTCTTGCCGCAGGAGGGGACCGCCGACTACCAAGGCTGGACGGAATCCGTGGCCACCTCGCGTCTCGTGACGGAGGAGGGGCGAAGCTTCCTGCGAATCAACGTGACGAAATTGGATAAAAGCGTCCAGTTCAACTTCCCCCTCAAGAAGGTGAAGCTCCCCGGTCGCTTCAAGCTGACAATCGAGTATCGGGCGCGCGACTCTGATCTCGGACTCAGCTTCCGTCAGCTACCACCTCCTTGGGAGACTCTTTGGTCGACAAGCACCTCGTCTTCGGCGGAGGCTTGGAGGGAGAAGTCTTTTTTCATCGACATTCAGCGCGCCTCGGATGTGCCTGTCGGGCTTTTCCTCTATCTGGGCAACGGCGAGACGGATCTTGCATCGGTCGCGATCGACACGATCGGCGCGGCGGAATACGCGGCGGCGGTCAGTCGTCCTGGGAAAGATGTCGTCAACTTCTTCCGTAACAGCCGTTTCCCACTCGGTCTCCAGTCCGGCTGGAACCTGGACGGCAACTCGCTTCCCAGTTCGGCCATGACCGACACGTCTGTAATCGGCCCCTCCGGCTCTCCTGCGCTCAAACTCAGTTCCGATGCAGGAATGACCCTCTACTCGGAGCCTTTTCAAACAGCCGATCCCGCCGCCAAGAACTACGTATCCTTCGCCTGTCAGGGCGGCGGCTCGTGGAAAATCTCCGTGGCAAGTCCGGACGACGCGCTGGCTTCCATCGACGTAAAGCCGTCGCAGGAATGGCGCACGGAGACAATCGAGTTCCATCTCGATGAAAAAGCCACGCTTGCCCCGGCGCTGCAGGTGAAGTTCACAGGGAGCGGCGTCATGCGCATCGACTCTCTGCGCGCCTGGGCGGGGCCAGGCGGCCGGCCCTACCAGTCGCAAGGGGAATGCGAGGTCGCGCTTGGTCTGCCAGATTCAGAGCTTTCCGTTTCCAGAATTCAATTCTCCGACGAACCTGCGACGTTCGTCTATTGCGTCAGCGGCGCGTTCGAGGGAGACGTCTTGAAGGTCACGGTCGTCAACGCCTTTGCTGAAAGCAGGCCGCTTCCGGACATCGCGCTACCTCCGAAGATGAAGCCGCCGATAGACGCGAGGCCAAAGCCCCGCCCATTCTTTGGTGACGTCGATTTCGGCGTTTTCAAAGATGCGCCGTATGGCCAGTTCAGGATCGAGGCCTGGGTCGAGCGCGGCGGCCGTCGCGTCTCTCCACACAACGAGATCCTGGTAAGCAGAATCAGGCGCCCGTACCATTGGAATGAGGATGCGCAAGACTCTCCGTTCGGCGCGCATGTCCGCGCGAAGGACTGCGCTATCAAGATGATGAAGGCCGCCGGCGTGAATTGGGCCAGGCTCCATGATGCGGCCACCGGCCTCACTGGATGGTCCAACCTCGAACAGGAGAAAGGTAAATGGACGTTCCACGACGTGGACGTCCAGCGTTACCGCAGCGCGAAAATGAAAATCTACGCCGGACTTCAGACGGCTCCCCGCTGGGCCTCCGTCTTCGGAGATTCCGGAATGAGAGAGTTTCACTCATACTTCGGTTGCTACTTTCAGCCCAAGAATATCGACGATTGGCGCACCTACGTCAAAACGGTCGTCTCCCATTACAAGGGCGTCATCGACGAATACCACATCTGGAACGAGCCATGGGGCGTCTCCTTCTGGCACACGGGCTACGATCAGACAAAAAAGGAATACCTACAGGGGGCAACCCCGGCGGACGACTACGCGAAGCTGTCCGTCGCGGCCTACACGGCGGCGAAGGAGGCCGATCCCCAGGTCCGCCTCGCAGGCTTCAACACGACTTCGGCGCAATGGACGAAAAGCGTCTTCGACGCGGGAGCCTACGACTACTGCGACGTGGTCGACTACCACTTCTACACGCCCAATGATCAAGGCATGCCGGGCGACCAGGCCGCTTTGACGTATGCCGACGCCATCGGTTATATAAAGGGAAAGGCGCCATTATTTGCCAAGCCTGTCTATATGAGCGAAGGGCAGGGCAATGCCAACGGTCTGGGCGGCGTCGGAACCGTGGTCGGACTCTACAAGCATTCCATTCCATGGATGCCAGAGGACGCGCCTCTGCTCCGCGCCGACAAGACCTGCCGCTACGTTATCGCAAATATGGCGGCAGGCTGTGCAAAGGTTTTCCTCTATTCGGCGCACGGCTACACTTCGCTCCTGCGCGGTTCGGGATTCTTTGCCCTTATCGGGCCGGACGGCTACCCGCATCTCGAGTTGTCAGCTTACTCGAACATGGCGTGGCAACTCGAAGGGAGCACATTCCTCCGTACCCTCAAGCTTACTGATGCCGTCTGCGCGTTCGTGTTCAAAGGCAGGAACGGTTCCGTGGCGGTGATTTCAGGAAAGAGGAGCGGTGCCTATACCGTTCCAGGCAACCACAAACTGGACGTCTGCGATCTATTCGGGAATCCCTTGAAGGGCAATGTTCAGTTCAACGGCCTGCTGCTCTACATCACGTCGCCTCTTCAGCCGCAGGAGTTGTGCGAAGCACTGCTGGTCAAATAGCGACGCTTGGCACCGTGAAGAGGCGAGGATAGGCGATTCACGCCGCCATGGTAGGGTTTTGGACGGAACCGTACGCATGTCGCTGACCCGCCACTGAAAATAAATCAATCCACTATTGACAAAGCGGAGGTGTTGCGTTAACATTGAAATGTTTCAATTGAAAGAAATCCGCCATGCCGCACCGCCATCGCAGAGTCACGATCAAGGATGTCGTCGCCGAAACCGGGCTGAGCCTCGGGACGGTCAGCGGCGTGCTCAACAACGCCAACGGTTTCGCGGAGGACACGCGCCGGAAGGTGTTGGCCGCCGCCCGCCGTCTGAACTACGCGCCCGACCTGCGCCTCAAAAGTGCCCGCCGCGCTGTCGGCTCAAACGGGAAAACGCTGACCAACGTAATTGTCCATGTGACGTTCTCGCCTCCCTCAAATCCTTACGAATTTGATCCCTTCCTCGCCTGCCGCGAGCTTCTTTTCGTGAGGCTCGCCGCCGAAATTGGTTACAACGTGATTCCGCTGTTCTACGACGAGGCTAAGGCCTTCGCCTGTCCGCCGGCCATGAATGGGCAAGTTGATGGGGCGATCGCGGGCATGCCGCACCCTGACATATGCGCCGCCTTCGAGGGGCATGTGCCGCTTGTCCTGATGGATGTGCCATTCTCCCTCGGCGCGACGCAGGTCCCGATGGTCAACTTCGACATACGTTACGGGATGCATGAGATCGCCCGGCATCTTGCCGGTCTGGGGCATCGCCGTGTTGGCGCGCTGTTTTTCAACAAGGAGGTACCGCACAATTTGGGCTCCCGCTGCCCGTTCCTGGCCGTTGCTGCCGCCGCGGCGGGAATTGAGCTGGACGCCACGCTGAGCCGCGACCGTCGTCTCTCTCCCGCCACGCATGAAAAGGTGATGGACGAATTCGTGGGCGAGGCCATCCCGCTTATACGGACCGGCTCCGTCACCGCCTTGCTGATGGTCAGCGATGAGCTTGCGGGCGATCTTATCCGCCGCCTGGCGAAGGCTGGAATCAGCGTTCCCGGAGATGTGTCGGTTACGGGGTTCGGCTCGTCGCCCCTGTTGCGATGGAATGTGCCCGAAAGCCCCACGTTGACTTCGGTCGAGTTTCCATGGGGGGAGTTGACGAAGGCGGCGCTGGAACTGCTTCGCAGTTCGATTCTCGGCGGCAACACGAGCGTCGGTGAGTTGCTGATCCGACCGACGCTGGTGCCCGGCGAAACACTCCGAGGTGCGGCTGAGACGGGGCGGCGTGATTGCCAGGGATGATCGACTGTGAGAAATGTGCGGCGGACGGATTGTTTATGATGTGGACGGGTGACTCAAGACCATTAAAAATCTGGGAGGATGGCATGGCTCGCACGCATAGTGGTATCCCGAACACGCTGATCCCGAATCGCATGCGTCGTCAGATTTTTAGGAGTAGGAAAATTAACAATTCTATCAGCGTGAAGGAGATTGCCTTCACGCTGATAGAATTGTTAGTGGTGATCGCCATCATCGCCATTCTCGCGGCGTTGCTGCTGCCCGCCCTGAAGAACGCGCAAAATCTCGCCAAGCAGATCTCCTGCGCAAGCAATATGAACCAGGTGGCGTTGGCGGCGTCCAATTACGAGGGCGACTATCCAACCCTTCTTCCGCATTATTACGTGGTCACTCCGGTCGGTGGCTGGAACACGGTCGGCTACGTCCCCTTGCTCAAACCGTATCTCAACCAGCAGTTCGCCCCCACGAACGCCGACATGGGAAAAGGATGTGAGCCGTTTCTCTGCGCCATGGACACCACCAGGATCAACGCCTACGGGCTTGTCCCGTTCGTGATGACCCAGGACTGGTCGAAGACATCGTTCGTCTACTACTATTATCTTGCCGGGAAAACGCTTTCCCAGGTGGAAAACCCCAGCGGCGCGATCCGGTTGGCTGATGGCAAGGGCGGCGGCGGCATGTACTATTTCAAGGCCTACCTGACCACCAATAATCAACCTTTGTACTATGGCTCCCCCAATCTGGATAACGCAGCCGACTCCCGCCACAACAGAGGCCTCAACGCACTCTATTTCGACGGGC
>CAYTFM010000104.1:0-8430 GCA_964436735.1 uncultured Victivallales bacterium
CACGAGATACTCGGGCTTCCCCCCTTTCGCAACTTTGATGTCAGCCGGAATATGCCCCTCGCAACCGGGATAGACGCGCATCAACTCGCGGTCGGAAAACTGCGCAAGCGGGAACACCTTACAGAGGTTGGCACTCCATTCCTGCTTGCCGTCAGCGTAGAGTCTGATGTCCCACCAGCCATCGTCCCGAAGGATGAAATCCCGTTCGATGTCGACATACTCGCCAGATGCGGGGAAGGACTTCGGAAAAACCTCGATCAAGGCGCGTCCGCCGTCATACTGGCTGTCGACGTCGATGAATCCCGCTCGCCCCTCGACGGTGTTGTCCGTGACGGCCACCCTGGCGATGATCCGGTAGAGGCCGGGCGGCATCGCCGGGTAGTACGGCGAGTGGGCCATGATTCCCGCGCTGCCGCAGGCGACGGCCTGCAAAGCCCCGCCCCGTTCCGCCTTGGGGTCGACAACGGACTGCGACCATTGACCATTCCGGCTATGCCATGTTGGATCCGAGCCGGGGAAAAACGTCCTCACCGGCGTCTCCGCCGCAAAGCCGTCAACGAAAAACTCCGCCTTCTTTCGAACCCACTCGGGAGTCGGCGGCGGTGAGTATCTCCTGAATTGGACGGCGTCCAGCCAGAGGAACGAAGGGATGTTCGTGCCGATTTTCTTCTCGCTGCCGTTGTGAATGACGGCGGTTATCCGAGCGGACGCAGTTCCCGCCGGAGCCACGACGAGCGCGTCGCGGATATCACACGGGCCCGGAGCGTACGGAAAACGTGGGACACGCGTCAACCCCGGCATACGGATACGCCGTGTCTTTCAGCATGCTGACGCCATCCTGCCGAAACGAAAGCGAGCAGAGATACTGACGCCCCGCCTCGACAGGAATGAGATCCGAGGCGACCGAGCAACTCGCCTCGGACGAGGGGACGGAGAGTTTCAACGACTGTTTCCCAGATAGATAAACCGCGGCGTCGATTGAACAGGCCGCCTCCTTCCCCTGAGGGGCAGGCGTCCAGCCGACAATCTTTCCCCGCCCCGCATCGGGCGCCTCGAAGTCGCCGTTCACCACGAGATTTCCGCCAAAGAATGCGGATAGAGGATCGCGCTCCGCACTTGTCACCACACCTGCGCAAAGCAAGGAGAGCACAAGCAGCACTAATCGCTCCATATGAATCTTCATGTCATCTCCACTAAGTCATTTCCGCATCAGGCGTGAAGGACAATTACCGCAATCGCAAAAGGCATAGATCCGCAATGGAAATGACTAATACGACTGGCTTCTGAAACTCTCGTCCTTCTTCGACACCCACCAGAAGATCTGCCGCATGAGATAGGGCCAGTCGTTCCACTTCCAGAACGGCAGCGTGTCCGTGTCCTTGAACGTTCCCATCGGCGCGCCAAGCAGGCAGGCGACCCGTGCCTTCTGAGGACCGACTTCGCCGATGACTAGGAACGGTTTCCCTCCAGCGGTGAGCACGACCTTGCCCCAGTCCTTCACCTCGACGTCGTGGGCGAATTTCACCGACGGCTTCGCGGCGAAGTCAAGATCCTCGAGGAATGCTTCGCTTCTCTCGACCTTGATCGGGGCGTCGCCAAGATCCCTCAAGTCGAACGCGTCCTTGAGCTTCACGGGGAGCAGGTCCTCGAACGGCGTGCCGGCGAGGTTGGACTTGCCGTATGACAACGGACTGCCGAGCATGACGATGCCGCCGCCCGCCTTTTGGTAGTCACCGACCATCTCGATGCCAATCTGTCCGAGGGCGTCGGCCTTGATCCCGCCGAAAATCAGACAGCTGTAGTTGAGCAGCTCCTCGTAGTCGTACGGAAACTGCGTGAGCTTGTTGCCGAAGGATCCCTGATTGACGACGAACGACCGCTTTCTTTGTTTGAAGTGCTGCTGGGAGAGATTCGCCGCGTCGTTGATCCGGTAGTAGTCGTCGAGCACACCGTCGACGAACCACGGATTGAACTCCCATGGATTATTCCAGACGAGTTTCGCCGGCTTCTGGATCTTGATGTTCTGCCTGGGCCGCTCGCCGCGGTAGAAGGGTGTCGCCAGATCGGTGTTGATGTTGTCGCCCCACCGGTAGGCTCCACTGAAGAATTCCTCGAAGGACGACGTGGCCGCCGAGCCGTCGACTTTCTTCGCCTCCACGGTCGCCTGCAGGACAAGCGGATCCTCGCCGGCGCCGGCGTACAAAATCTCGGCGGACGACTTCGGGGCGTCACCAAGTCCTTGGACCAGAGCGGTTCCCGCCTTCGCGGCGAGAGATGGATTTTGGGCGTTCTTGACCACGACGTCGAATGCGACATCCTGCGCGGCGGCTACGGATCTCACCGCCTGGAACTGGATCTTGCCCGCGCCTTTGTTGTCGGAGCTCATCGCGCACCCCGCGACAAAATCGCCTGTCGCCGCGACGACGTTGTCGAGCCCCGCCACGGGAATGATTTTGGTCCAGAACTCGACCGAGCCGCCAGCGGGCAGATAGGTGATGTTGAACATGGGTTCGACAGTCAGATTGCCACCGCACACATAGAGATATTTCAGATCGTCATAGTTTGAGAGGACGACAATGCCACTCTTCGACTTCTTATCGATGAGGGCTATCCACGGCGCGCTGAAGTCCGCCAGGAAGTCCTCTCCGCCGAAGTGCCCCATCTTATCCTTCGACTTCGCCCGCACGCCCCGCGCGCTGGGGCGGAAGGTCCAGTCGTCTCCGCTGTCGTAGCTGCCACCAACCCAGCAGACGCACTGCTGCCAATAAGAGACAAGTTTCGAAACCTTGGCGGGGGCGATTAATTTGACGCGGCACTCGAGCGCGGGGCTGTCGGCCTTCAGCGTATACGTTTTCTCCAGCAGGACGCCCTGAATCTCCGGATTCTCGGTAACGCCCCAGACTCCAGTCGCAGTCCGGGAGACGTGGACGACGCACTCCTGGGGGCTGTTCTTCACGACCTTCGCCTCGTACGGGACCTCGAGCATTTCGCCGGGCCACGACTGCACCTGGAAATGATCCAGGCAAAGTCCGTTGAACTTCCCCTGCGGTATGATCTCCACATTGCCGCCAAGCTTGTCCTTGTAGGAACTGACCGCGCCGCCGCGGGCCGGATCGACGACCAGACTCACGCGGTAGTTCTCGATGGCGTAGACCGTCTTCCCGTCGATGGTCTTCTCCTCGAGTTTCACCTCCGCGGCATACGCGGCACAGCACACAATCGTAAGAGAAACAACGAATAAATAGCAGATGGATGTTCTCATGTCCGTCTCCTCCCGGTTAGAATTCGAAGACCACGGTCTTGAAGAACTGCACGGAAGGAACGACGACCGAGACGGCGTCACCGGCGGGCTCCAGCTTGAGCGGAACCGCTTTGACCTCTGGCTCCTCCGTCGGCGTGACAGGTTCGGCGGTGAGCAGCCAGGCTTTAGCGGGTAGCTTTCCGTCGATCTTGCCACACACGACCTTCACATTGGGCACCGGATCGCGGACGGCGGATGAGGGGTTCTCCTCAGCTTCGCTGGCAAGAGGAGAGTTCACCAGATGGACAATGCGCTGCGCACTTCCTTTTGCGCATTTATTTTCAAACACCATGTTCTTCCACCACAAGGTTTCCGGGGCTTCGACCTTCACGACATTCTGACTCTCGGGCTGCAGCCGCAGGTTCCAGCTCAGGAAGGAGTCGCTGAAGCGGAACGGCAGCAGGTCGGTCTCCCCCACTTTGCCGGAGAGATTCGAAATGAAACCACCCGCCATGTCCATGCGGCCGCCGGCGATGATCCTGAAAATCCCCTCGTACAGCCGGTCGATCGGATATTTCCCCCCTTCCCGCCTGAAGCCATAGGGGTTATAGAGGCCGCCGAGCTGGCGGATCTTGTCGCCCCATCCCACCATCCGCGGAGCATAGGCGCTCCATATGTGGAACGGCGAGGTCTTTCCTTGATAGTTGCACACCACCTCGTCAAGCAGCCAACCGCCGCCGCGGCACTTCTCCGCCAGCAGCAGCGGCGTGGTGGCGTTCTCCTCGGGCGACGCGTAGTTGTAGCCCCAGGAGAAGCTCGGGACTTCCTCGGCCACAAGATCCTTGACGGCTTTCAGCGACTCGGCGGAAAGCCTGTCCGACTCCTCCTCCGTCTTCACGATCTCGTTGCCGTAGAAGTCGTAGTTGCCGCGCTTGACCTCCATGCTCCAGACGTCCCAGCGCGCCCCCTCGAACCCCATCTCCTTGGCGACGCGGATGAACTGGTCGGCGATATATTTTCTCGATTCGGGAAGAACGGGATTGAGATTGGCGTAGAAGAAAGGAGACTTCTTCTGCTGGAACTCGAACTCGCCGCGCCGCCCGTAGAGAGAACGCCACTCCATGTCGTACCCCCCTCCCGACGACAACTCGCCGCTCTTGGTGTACATGAACCACTCGGGATGCTCCTGGAAGAGCTTGTAGGCGGCGGGCCCCCAGAGATGGCCGTTGACGTAGGTGATCGGCGTCACGCCGATGTTCTTCAGCATGCCTATCTGCTCCTTGAACTTCTTAAGGCTCTGCCACCACATCCCCTCGTTGCCGAGGTAGGGTTCCTCGCCGGCGGGCGGTATGAACTGCGCGAGCTCATTGTAGCTCCACGAGAAGTACTCCATCCGCTGGATCCGCCGGAACTTGCAGAAATTGATTCCCCGGAGCGTCTGGGAGAAGCTTGCCGGGCCAACATAAAAGACATAGACGCCCGGCGCGTATCCCGCCCACTCGGTGGAATTCTTCGCGATCGTCGACAGATAGCTCGGATCCTTCGCCACCCCGTAGTGATCCTTCGCCGAGTCGAGCGCCTTGCCGTCCTTGTCCAGCAGTTCGACGCGGAGTTCGCGGCCGGCCTCAGCCCTCCCGGCCTTCCAGGTCACAACTATTTCTTTTATGGAAGTGGCGGGCACCTCGGCCGCCGCGCTCTCCTCCTCGGCGACATCCGCTATGTCGACAAGCTCCTTAAGCCGAAGTTCGCCCTCGAACGCCTGCGCCGTCGGGTTCACGACGGATACGACAATTTTTATTTTCTCTCCGGGGCGGTAGCAGTTCTTGTCGGGCTCCACTCTGCTGATATACGCATTCGACATGTCATGGGCGGAAACTTTGATGTCGGCGAAGAATGCGGTCGGGATCTCCTTGCCGGGATTGACGCCGGTCACCAGCAGCCCGACGTTGAAACGGTACTGGTCAGGCTTGGCGGGCAACCGCACGGTCAGTGGCAGTTCAACATAGCGGTCGGGGACGACTCGAGTTCCCTGGATGAAGCCGTAGCCTGAGTAGTGCTCGCTTGTCGCATTCGAGATGAAGTTCGCGGAAATGCGCAGCGGCTCCGACAGGCCGACGAAATTCTCGCCGCGGACGGCGACCATGACAGTGACAGCGCCAGCGAGCGGCGCGTCGATCTTCTCGTCCCCGCTGATGGTCACCCACGCCTGCTTCGCGCAGGGAACCGAGATCGCCTTGCCCCCCTTCGCCTTCTGGTCGGCGACCTCGGACGAGACCTCGCTCAGTTTCTTCACCGCCACCGACTTCACTTCGGCCATGCCCCCTTGAACGGCAAGTTGGCAGGCAAACGCAAGAACGAGCACCACCACACACTTTGTCTCCCGCATCATCACCCCTCCTTGATCGTAACCATATGCTACATTTCCAATACTGATTTTCCGAACACCGAGCACACGGCTCTAATAATTGTAGAATAGATAGCTGGCGGGAATGAGCGGGGCCTTCACGTAGATGGCATGGCCGTCGGCGAAGAGCATGTTCAACCCCAACCTGTGGGCATACCGGGCGTACCCCATGCCAACGGGAAACGCAGGCGTGGATCCCGTGCCGGCGTTGTACCACGGCTCGTTGCGGTAGTAGAGTCCGTCATACATCGCCGGAATCTCCGAGGCGCGGATGAACTTGACGACCCGCGTCGATAAATACATCCCGGGGGAGGAGTCCCAGCCATTGGCCTGATAGCTGTTGTCCAGCTCCGAGGCGCCAGTTCCCGCGGGACGGTTCTGCTTGCTGTTCTCCGGGCAGCGCCAGATGTCGAAATTCTTCCCGTCACCAAGGGCATAGGAGTCGTACGCGCGAGGCATCACCGCCGACAAATCACGGGGCCACCAATAGTCATTCCACGCGGTCGCGCCGGCCATGAGACCGGCGCCCAATTGAGCGGTGCAGAGCGGTGTCATGCCCCCGTAGGTGTCGGCGTAGTTGGCGAAATTGAGGCCGAACTGCTTGAGGTTGTTGACGCATGTGATCGACCGCGCAGTTTTCTTGGCGGTGCTGAGGGCGGGGAGCAGCAGCGACGCCAAAATGGCGATAATGGCGATCACCACCAGCAATTCGATAAGTGTGAAGCGGAACCGTCCCGCCGCGGCCGCGTGCCGTAGGCCTGAATGCGTCATGCCGAACCTCCCTGCGCCCATCATTGCTCATGCATAAGTATATTTGGTATTTTACCATATTTCAACAGTGCATATATTTTTAAAATTGATTTTCAAATAACTATTGAATAAAACCTATCTTCACGACACGATTAATGGTAACTTATACCATAAGATATTCACCAGTAGCCAACAGTGGCATGGAGAGTGAAACGCCTACCAGAGAGCAGGAGACGAGAGACCGTAGAGCTGACCATTTCAAGGCAGCTGCCGTGCGGCTGCAATCACTCGCTCACGATAATCTCCATAGATGCGGATCGACATGCTTTTGAAGCGGCTCATCGCCGAGGGGGGGTGCGCCGACCGTCTTCCCCAACCAACGAGTTGGAGCGGGAGTGGGACGCCGCGCCGATGGCCATCAACAAGTGTGGCGAGGGGGTGGTCTGCCGCAAGAGGGAGTTCGCCTGTCCATCGTGATCGACCAGCGAGATAAGGGCGTGGCCTGTTCGCCCATGCCCCGCCACCGCTTCCGGCGCACTTTCCCTGGCAACTCCCCTCTCTCCTTAAAACGGCGAGTTGGGATAGCCGATGAGCAGGTCGACCCAGGTGTCGTACTCGCCAACGCTCGTCAATGTGTATCGGATGAAATTGGCGAGATCCGGGCCCGAGATCGGGATCGCGGTGAAGGCTTTGCGGCTGTTGATCCACAGGTCTGTCGTCTTGGCGGCGTGGTCGCGGCGAACCACGATGACCATCCATTGCCCGGCGGTCAGTTGCACGGTGTCCGCCACCCAGTTCTCCTTCGTTCCGTCATACATGTTCATATAGCCGTTCTGGTCGACGGCGAAGAAGCCGCCGCCGATGCACTGCGCCTCGTTGGGATCCGTCGGCAGCCGCGCACTGGGTATTTTGAACGCCACCGATATCCAGTATTGCGACAGATTGTTGCGCTGGACATAGTAGGTGCCATAGGAGCATGGCGGCGTAGTGCCCGGTTGCCCCAGAAGGGCGCCGATTTTGACGCCGTCATAGGCCAGCGCGCCGACGTTCTGGATTTACAGATTGCCGTGGTATGAGGTGGATATCAGCCCCCAGACGGTGTTGGACCACGGGCCGACAGGATAGCGCGCGTTGTTCTCGAAGCTCTCGTAGAAGGTGTCGATGAGGAGTTGGCCGTCCGCGAGGATGGGGTTGGTGCCGACCGCAACCTCGTCGCCATCGTTGACCAGATCGCCATCGGTGTCGGCTATTTTCGGGAGCGTGCTATAGATTGAGACCTCCTCGCCGTCGTACAATCCGTCGCCATCGGTGTCAGGATGGTTTAGGTTGGTGACGAGCGTGGTCTCCTGTCCGTCGGTGAGGCCGTCATTGTCGGTGTCGGTCGCTGGTATCTCGTAGGCGCCGACGTCGTAGCCGAGGCCGACAGGCCGCGTGACGCCCTCCTGGTCGTACACGAGGAAGGTGACGGCTCCGGTGTTCTTGGAGGGCGAGGCGGGCAGAATACGGTAGAGTCCCTTGGCGGCGTCGATATAGACTTCGGTGGTGTCGAAGCTTGCGGTCGATCCCGCATATCCACCTTGGATGTTGCAGTTGGAGACAGCGAGTGTGCCGGTGCCGGACGTGGATATCTGGGAGGTGGTGTTGCCGCGGAGGATGCAGTTGCCGAGGAGGCGGGTGCCGGCGCCACTGAAGGTGATTCCGGCGGCGGTGTTGTTGACGATGGTGTTCTGGTAGGCCTTGACGGTCGCGCCGGCGAGTTCGGCGGCGTAACTGCCCGTGTTGCCATACAGCAGCGCGTTGGACAAATACACCTTCGCCGCGGGCGCCCCGGCGGTTTTCGGAGCTATCACCGGTTGCCCCGTGGTGGTGTTGGCGGTGAAAATGACGTTCTGAAACACGTAGGTGCCACTCGACGTCGAGTCGTAGGAAATGACCGGGGCACTGTCCTTGTAGAGCCTGACGGTCACGTCGCTCAGGACGAACTTCGTGGCGGTGACGTCGAGCATCTGCCCGGTCGAGGTGGGGGCGGCTCCAC
>CAYTFM010000104.1:8440-25986 GCA_964436735.1 uncultured Victivallales bacterium
CCATGATGAGCAGGTTCTTTGAGAGGGCATAGCTGGCAATGGTGTAGGTTCCGGCGGCCAGCTCGACCATCAGCCCCGCAGTGGCGGCAGCGAGGGCGTCGTCAAGATACTTGTAGGGCTTGGCGGCGCTGCCGTCGTTGCCGACGTAACCGGCGTGCCAGTCGACGTGGACGACCGAAGGCGAGGCGGCGTTGGTCGGATCGCTGCCGATGGTGTATTCGAGGAAGTTGTTGACGCCGTCGCCGTCGTTGTCGGAACCGGCGTTGTAGGCGATGGTGCTGAAGTATAGCAATTCCCACCAGTCGGGTATCTCGTCGAAGTCCGTGTCGATGAACGCCTGGGTGAACCAGTTGGTGTTGTTGCCCGAGTCGGTTGAATTCGAGGGGTTGATGTAGGTGGCATAGATGTTGTTTGAGTCCTGCACATCGACGTAGGAGACGGACCAGGAAGTGCCCGCCGGGTTGACGACCCACTGGGTGCCGGGAGTCGTCGAGCGAAGCTTGAGGAGTTGTCCGGCCGCGCCGGTCAGCGTGAGACCTGCGGAGGCGGTTACCGTATAGGAGGCGCCAGCGGTGAAGGTCATCAGCGCGTTGGCGGTCGTTTTGCGGAAGGTGGCGGCGGAGAAGCCGTCGGTGAACGTCACCCCAGCGGCCGAGGCGTTCGACACCAGCAGGTTGCCCCAGTTCGAACTGTTGCTTTTCACCGATTGGAGCGCGGCGCCATTCAGCGTCACCGTACCGCCGCCATGCGTGAAGGTGCTGGAGTTTGACCAGTCGCCGCCGACGATCAGGTTGCCGGCACTGGCGGTAAGGGAGGAGCCGCTGGCGATAGTAAGACTGTTGAGGACGGTGATGTCTTTCGTGGTGGTGATGGCGGTGGAGCCGGCGAAGACGAGTTTGTAGTAGTAATGGGTGACGGAATCGCCACCAAGGGATTTGCCCAGGCCGGTGAAGTTATAGACGCCGCCGGTGCTGCCGCTCATTGAGCCATTGTTGAGCCAGGAGTTGGTGATGTTGATGGCGCTGGCGGTCCGGGTGTTGGTGTACTGCCCGCCGAGATCAATAACGCCATCTTGAATGTTTATCGTGCCGTCGCCACCAACAGAAAAGAGGCCATTGGGAGCGACATGCAGGGTTTTGAGGTTGAGCGTGGCGGCGCTGTTGAGGTAGTAAATGCCTGCCCCGAGGACGTTAAGGGCGATAGTGCCGGCGTTGAGTGGGCCCGCGCCGGAGTGCGTGTAGGTGCCACCCTCGATTTTGATCTCGCCGTCTGTGACGTTAAGGATGGCCGTGGCGTTGGAGTGCGTGACGCCGCCCTGAATGTACACGTTGCCGTTGACGGTGAGCGAGGTGCTGGCGGTGTCAAGCAGGAGGTTGCGGCCGGTCTGCACATAGATGCTGGCGCAGGTGGCGCCCGTGATGTTGATACGGCAGTCGCGGGCGGCGGAGGTCTGGATCACCACGTCGGCGGTGGCGAGGGGTAAAGTGCCGTTCGCCCAGTTGGCGGTGTTGTTCCAGTTGTTGTCCGTGTTGCCGGTCCACTGCCACAGCGTGGATGAGGTGACCGTGCAGGTGGCGAGCTGCGGATAGGAGGAAAGCTCGCGCAGGAAGACGCCGGCGGAGGTGGTCTCGACGACGCGCAGATAGTACGTGGCTCCGATGGTCGAGGCCGAGGTCGCCCTGATGGAGAAGTCCCATTCGCCGTACTGAGTTGAAGGTATCGACACGCAAGGCGCGGAGGGCTGCCCCTCGACGAACTGCTCGCGGATGTTGGTGCCGGTCAGTAGCGCAGTGGCCACTTGCTGCCCCGGCACGCCAAGGCCGTCGTAATACTCCCAATGGGCGCCGTTCGCGACATCGCGCCACGCGCCCGTCGCCCCCTCGCGGTATTGCATGCCGACATATTTGCCGGCCCACGCCTGGGACTCGTCATTCTGCAACTGCACCCTCAGGCGCAACTGGGTGCCGAAGTCCTGGGTGATCGCAGTATTCTCGGCGGCGAGGGGCGTTGGATTCTCGGCGTTGTTGTTGGCGTACCAGCGCAGCCGCGATTGATGCTGGCTGCGGTAGACGCGGAAGTCGTCGAACCACATCTCAGTGCTGCCGGCGGTGTTGTCCCACGTGAAGGTGCCGCAGTCGAAGTCGGTGAAGTCGCTGAAGGAGGCGTTGGGGGACACATAGAGGATGACGTCGTCGAGATAGAGGCTGGTGTTGTTGTCGTCGCGTACCCACTTGACCCTGTGCCAACCGAGACTGCGGTCGATATACGTGATGGTGTTGCCGATCATGCTGCCGCGGTACACGTACTTGTTGGCGCTGATGGAGGTGTCGACCTTGACGGCAAGCCAGTTGTTGCCATTGGAGTTGTCGACGCTGGCCCACTGCCGCTTTCCGGTTCCCATGTCGTCGTAGAGCCATCCCTCGGCGACGGCGTTGGTGATGGGACCCCAGCCGGGATAGTTCCAACAGCCGATGCCCTGCCCCGCGGAACCGCCCGTGGAACGCATGCTCTTCGACCCGCCGGAGGTGTGGTTATAGGTGGTCGAGACATCCCCCGAGGCGGAGTACCATCCCGTGGCGCTGCCGCCGATCGACCAGTTGGACGATTCCATGTCCGGCGGCACGGCCCCGGTGGTGCTGGTCACGAAGTTGTCGTTGAAGATCATGTCGCTGGGAGTCACCGCCCCATACCAGTTGACGTTGTAGCCATTGTCGAGGAACCCCACTGGATCGATCGGCAGATAGGCGGATCCCGAGGCGACCGAGCCTTGGACGGCGACGTAGCGGACGTCATAGCGGCCGTTGAGGACAAGATTCCAGGTGGTTCCCGCGCCGCCGGCAGAAGCCAGGGAGATTCGAGTGCCAGTGGCGACGCCGTCGAGGCGGAGGAGTCCGGAGACAGTTTGGGTTGACCCCGTGGCGACGGTGATCGCTTTGGAGGCGGCCAGGCAGCGCAGGTTGTTGAAGGTGGTGCTGCCGGAGATGGCGGCGGCGGTGGCGCCGGTGAGCAAGACGGTCGTGGTGCCGGCGGAGAATCCCGCATTGCCGCGCCAGTCGCCGCTCACCGTGATCGTCTCGGTGCCGCCCGTCCACGTACCATCAACATTGACGGTTCCGGCAGTGACATCGCCCCCGGGCGCGTAGCTGCCGCCCGTCACGATCCAAAGTCCGCGGGCTGGGTTGAAGGTGGCCGCGCCGGCGGCGACGGTCACCCCCTTGTCGGCGGCGTTGACCGCGGCGGCGGTCGCCAGATGCGTGTTTGTTATCGGGCTGGAGGACTGCTTGGCGATGATCATCTTGTTCTGCGCCAGGGGCACCGAATTGGCACCGGTCAACTGCGTGACGCCATCGGTCACCAGAAACGCCGAAGCTTTCTCCGTGTCGCCATCGAGGTAGACGGACAGGACACTGCCGGCCACCACGTCCAAGAATGCGCTGTACGCCCCTGAGGCGTTGGTGAGCACGGTGACCGCGGGAGATGCGGCGTCGACCGTGACGGACACGTGGCGTCCCGCCCCGATCGGTGTCGTCATCGCCTCGTCGGCATACACCACGCCATCGATGCGCATATTGTACATCTGGGGCCACTGGACGACCTCATAGCGATAGGAGTTGGCGACGCCGTTTGTGCCGTTGGCCCTCCAATACTCGATCGCATTGGCCGCCGAGAGCCTCACCGCAAGCATGGGTTGTGGATAATTCGTTCCGGTGGTGGAGCAATCGTTGTTCCAGAACAGCGAGGCGTTGGTCAGATCCGGAAGAGCCGTGATCGTCATGGTTCCCGTGAAGGGGGAAGTGCCTGTGCTGGTCAAGGTTCCGCTGCCCTGCGTCGCCCTCATGTTCAGATTGGAGATAACCCACGCCACGGAAAAGTGGCCTGTCGGAGTCGACGCTCCCGCGCGTAGTTGGAACGAGAGCTGCGTCGCCGAGGAGATCCATACCTGATGCCCGTACTCGTCGGCCTCCGAGGCGGCAGCCGCAGTAATTCTCTTTTGCGCATGGACGAAGGAGCTGTTGGGATCGATGGTTGCCGCGAGATTCTCGGTCTGCGCGGCTCCCGCGGCGGTATACGCATGCTGCACCCGCTGGACAGTCCAGTCGGCACCGGTGAATTCTACGACGGCGTAGGAGACGATGATGACGTTGCCGCTTTGAACTCCGCGGTCGAACTGCACAGTTGCCAGGTTTGGAATCGAGGCGGTCACCAGATTTGCGTTGTAGTTGTTTCTGCTGTTTCTGTCGTCTGAAACACCCGTGACAAACGCCGCAAGCTTGGCCAGCGTCACAGCGCCGGAGATCGCCTCAGTCTTGAAGAGCCCGTTGGCGGCAAAGGTGCTCAGTCCCTGGTCCCTCACGATGAACTCGTTTGACCCGCCGGCGACTCCGATATACTCGACGATCTCCCAGCAGACGCGGGTCGCGTTTGAGTTTCTGTTTCTTTGGATAAGTATCTGGTTGGTGCCGTTGAATCTGATATTGGCGCACACCTCCCGCGCGTTTTGATTCGCGCCGCTTCCGGCGCCGGTGTTCTGCGAGTTTGTGATGCGGACAAAGGCATTGTTGAGACTGGAGACCGCCGTGAAATCAGTTGGCGCCGTCAAGGTGACAGTGGTGCCAGTTGTGGTGTTGATGGTCGCCACGCCGCGCTGCACTTTGAATTCATTGGCGGCAAACGCCGAGGCGGCCGAGGACAAGGCGATGGCGGCGACAAGCATCGCCACGAAACCACAAGATAGTTTTCTTTCGCTCATAGTCGTACGCACCCTGGTTGAGATGTTGGTTTTGTTAGGTCGCATCATAGTGTTCGGTGTTCGGTGTTCGGTAAACGGCTTATGAAAACCTCAAAAGCTATGCAATAACCCGACGGATTTCCGCACCTGTCCAGCACCTGGAAAGATCCCCCCGCTGTTCTTCCCGAACACTGAACACCTTTCCTCACCCCTCCTCACTTCACAAACAACCTGAAGCCGAGATTCGAGAACGCCCCGCCGGAGTTGTAGCTCCTGACGGCCGACCGGCAGCTTCGGGCGTACTGGCTCCAGGCCCCTCCCCTGCAGACCCGGGACTCGCCGTCGGTGGAGCCGACCGGATCGACGACGGGGACCGAGCCATAGGCGCCATACTGGTCAAGGCACAATTCCCAGACATTACCGAGCGGGTCGTAGATTCCCCAGGCGTTGCAGACGCCGATGGCGGCGACGTCGCGGTGCCGCTCATTGTAGCTGTTGGCGTCGTACCATGCGATGGAGCCGAGCTCCGCACTCGCAAACGGATTGTAGATGTCCTTGTTGTTGAAGAGGGCAGTTGTCGTTCCCGCGCGGCAGGCGTACTCCCATTCCGCCTCGGTCGGCAGATCCGCTTTGAGCCCGGTTTTCGTCTTGAGGACGCCGATGAACGACGTGGTCGACGCCGCGCCCGCGCCGGAAGGCTCGCCGGGCCACACGCCGCCTCGGACATCACTCCATTTGACGCTCTCGACGGGACGGGCTCCACCTGCGTAAGTGCTCGGCGTGGTTCCCATGACCAAGGCCCATTGCGCCTGCGTGATCTCAAAGACCCCGGCGAAAAAGCCGGCGGTGAGGGTAACCGCATGCGGAGTCTCGTCGGACGCGCGGCCGACCTCCGTGTCGGGCGATCCCATCTGGAAGGTTCCGGCGGCGATCTTGACAAGTACTATCGCGCTGGTTTTGTAGACGGTGTTGGTGAGCAGATCCGCCGGAACGGCTGAGAGATAGCCTGACGGATAGACGGGGGCGGTCGGGCCAGCCGACACGTCGATGACGAGGCACGGGCCGTCAGCTCCCATGTTGGCGGCCACGTTGACCGTCGCCGTGGCGGTGCCGCCCTTGCCGTCGCTGATCGTGTAGGAGAAACTGTCGGTGCCGTAGTATCCGGCCATCGGCGTGTAGGTGACGCTCTTGGCGTCGCCGGCGACCACCGCGGTTCCGTGGGAGGGGTTCGTCACGGAGAGGACGGTGAGCGGATTGCCGTCGGGATCGCTGTCATTGGCGAGCACGTCGATGGATGCCGCGGCACCGTTCGCCGAGAAACCGATATCGTTGACCGCCACGGGATAATGATTGCCCGCCGCGTCGGCGACGTCGACCTTCACCGTCGCCGTGGCGGTGCCGCCTCGACCATCACTGATCGTATAGGTGAAACTGTCCCGTCCAATAAATCCCGCTGTCGGCGCATAGAGAACCCTCAGGGCGTCGGAGGTGGCGCTGGCAGTTCCATGCGAGGGAGTACCGACCGCCGCGACGATAATCGGGTCACCATCCGGATCGTAGTCAGTTGCGAGGACGTTGATCTCGGTGGCCGTGTTGAAGGCGACGTTCGCGGACACGTCCTTGGCCACGGGGTTCTGGTTCTTGCCTGACGAGTAGACAATGAGGTAGACCTTCGCCGAGGCGGAGCCACCACGGCCGTCGCTGATCGTGTTCGCGGAAGACTCGGCCCCGGCATGGTCGGCATTCGACGTGTAGGGGACACTCTTGGCGCCCGCGGCGACGAGCGCGGTGCCATACGAGGGGGTGCCGACCGACGCGACGGTCAGCGGGTCGCCGTCGGGGTCGCTGTCGTTGGCGAGCACGTCGATCGTGATCGTCTTGCCAGTGGTGGGAAAGGCGGTGTCGTCCACGGCGATCGGATCGTGGTTCTGGCCGGGCGACGCGACGGTGATTTGCACGGTGGCGGTGGCGAAGCCGCCATGGCTGTTGCTGATCTTGTAGGTGAAGGTGTCGGATCCCACGTAGTCGGCGCTTGAGGTGTGGGTGACCAGTGTGCCGGCGGATGTTATCTCGGTGAGTCCGTGGGCTGGCGTGGAGACGGCGACGATGGTCAGCGGGTTGCCGGCCGGATCGTAGTCGTTGGCGAGGACATTGACCTCGACGGGCTTCGCGCTGATCGTGCCCGCCGCGTCGTCCCTCGCCACCGGGATGCTGGTCTCCGCGCTGGAAAGGACCGTTATGGTCACCGTGGCGGAGGCGAAGCCGCCATGATTGTCGCTGATCTTGTAGGTGAAGGAGTCGGTGCCAACGAACTGCTCGCCCGGCGTGTAGAGGATCAACTGCCCCGCCTGCGTGATCTCGGCGGTGCCGTTCGAGGGCTTCCCGACCTCGACAATCGTCAGCAGATCGCCATCGGCGTCGGTGTCGTTGACCAGCACGTTCACCTCGATCGGCACCCCTTCGGTGGTGATGCCGGTGTCGTTGACGGCGACCGGATCGGTGTCGACGCCGAGGAATTGAATCTCGGTCTCGTCGATGACATTCTTCAAGTGGAACATGTAGAGGGTCTTCGACGCTATTTTGGGCAAGGTGAAGGTGAGCGTGGAACTCTTGCCGTCAGGAGCCGTGACATTGGTGAGCGGTTTGCAGTTCTTCTTCATCGTCTTGCCCTTCGAGTCCTCCCACTGCAGCCAGATGGTGGGCTTTTTCGCGCCGAAGTATTCGCCGTAGACCGTGATCGTGTAGCCGATGGGGGCGTGATCGGGTATGATCGACGAGATCGTCGGCGGCATGACAAAGAAATCGGTGGTGACAAGAACGGGGTCCGCCTTGGACGATCCACCTTTGGGGATGTAGTACAAAGGATATTTCCCGACCGGTAGTTTCACCGTCCATTGGCACGAGATGCTGTTGGCGGGGAAGGTCTTGGTCAACACGGTGATCTGCTTTGTCTTGATCTTGAACGTGGCCGGGGTCGAGCCTTTGGCTGGCGTCTCCACGAGATACTCGACGTACACCTGCGGCTTCTTCTCGAAGACGAAGCCAGTCGGGGAGGCGGTTGAGGCCGTTGGTATGGTGAACGTCGTGCCATCAGTCACGTTCAACTCATTGCCCGGTGTTGCCGCGGAAAGAACGGACGGACAGGCCAAAGCGGCGGCGAGAACAAGCGGACGGATCGCCCACAGGAACGGCGGCCGACGGGGAGGATGCTGGGGCATGACAAGTCACTCCTTAGAAAATATGGTCGGTGAAAATTTTCTCTTGATTCTACGCTTTGGATATCAATGCGGTACCCCCTCCCTCACAGTCGGGGCTCGGTTCACGGCGTCCGAACAGAGCCACAAGCGTAAGCGCATGGTTGCAACCGCATGCCGCCTAATTTATTTTCGCGGCGGTATTTGTGACAACTATCTTCGGCGTCAAGACTATACCTTATAGTAGAAGAGATAACTGGAATTCACACTGAAATCAAGACGCGCGAGGAATTATAGCGAGGGAAAAAAGACACGACCATCGCCGGTACAGCGACAAAAATGAAGTAAAACTTCCAGACGCCAAGAAACCATCCGGGACTGTAGTCGCACGGATGCAGCCACCGCCATAACCCTAACTCGATTCCTCCAACCTCCAACAAAGGCAACGGTAGTGAAAGCAGAAACACTGAGGATGAAACAAAATACCACCTACGTTGTAAACCGATTCTCCGCGGCCCCCATTCAGCCGCGCCGAAGATGCCTACCGATAGAACAGCCCCTCCCGCAAGGATAAATAAAGGGATCCCCGTGCCGGGAAGACGCAACAAATAGGCGGTCGGATAGACGGTGACCGCGGTGACGAATTCGTTGATAAACTCACCGCACGCCGTCGTGGCCACCGCAGCGCAAAACACCAGCGCTTCGGGCCACATCCGCCGTTTCACCAGGAAAAAGATCAGAGCCGCCGCCACGGCGACTACGCCCACTTCAAAAAATCTTAAAAATAAAATCGACATTGGAACGAATCCCGTATCCGAACAATGTCGTTAACCGGGAGGTCCGACACGACTGACGATTCCACGTCGTTAAATCAGGCGGCCGTTGCGGCCGCGACTGCAACCACTCGCTCACGCTCGTGGCTCTGTTCAAACGCCGCGGACCGGGCCCCGACAGTGATGGCGGGGTCATGCCGCACAGCGGCGCCACATTGAATTTCCTACGCGTCCTCAACTATTCACTTCGGCACGTCCGGGACATCCTTCTGCCAGTCACCTTTGTCCTTGAAAATCTCTCCGCGGGTCAGACACTCTATTTCTATCTCGACCCCATTCGGATTGGACGGTGGCACCTCGACTTTGATTGGCTCCTGGTTCTTGTTGGAGGCGATGTCCATGATGTCATTGGGACTGGCCCACAGCTTGCCTTCGGTGGTGTTGACCATCTTGAGCGCCCTGAGCGTGTAGGTGCCGGAATCCATCTTGTCGGTGTTGATGCGGTAGTTGCCTTTGCCGTCGGTGACCGCCTCCTTCACCTGGCGCCCCATATGTCCCGCCAGCGTCACTTTCGCGTCGGGAACGGGTTTGCCCTTGTACGTCACCAATCCGTGGACATACCCTCGGAAATCTTTGGGAATGTGCACCGTGCAGTCAAGCGACAGAGTAGCCTCCCATTTCTCCCCATGGGGAATCGTCGTCCAACTGCTGCGGAAAGGGGAATTGGGATTAAGCACATATCCGTTGGGAAGCGGAGGCAGCGTGATGTTGGACAACTCAGCGGTGTATTTCCCCTTCGCAAGATTCTCGAAACGGTGGCGGCAGTCTCCGGAGACGGTGACTTTATCGAGGGGGCCGTTCGGACCGGTCAGCGTGATGTCGGCGGATAGTGGTTTCGTGGGCCACTCGGCGGGGACGGGTTCGGGAGTCCAGTTTTCGGCGAGATCCGGATCGGCGGGACGGGTCGAATAGCTGATCCTGACGGAGCAGGTTATCGCGCCGCGCTCCTTTTTTTTCTGATCCTGATCCACGACCCCAATGACCGCCCGCGCCGTGAAGTCGCGGGTCCAGACATTCACCTTGGCAGTCAGACTCAGCTTCTCGCCGACTTTGGCCTTCTTCGAAAGCGTGAACGATCCGCCATCCTCCTCTTCGACCTCGACGAGTTTGCCGCCGACCCATTCCACCTCAGCATCCTTCAACTCCACCGTCTCCTTCGTTTGTTTGAGAACGGCGAAAATCTTCGGCAACGAACTGCTCTCGCCGGGAGACAGCTTGTACGTTCCCGGCAAAAGCGAGATGCTTTCGATCTCGTCGGGATCGACGTCTTGCTTATCTTTATTCTTTTTCTTATCCTTTTTCCCCTTGTCCTTCATCAGGACGAGACGATTGTCGCCGGTCAGGACGACCCTGATTTGCCCGCCCGCGGGGACATCGATCGCCAGGGCGTCGACCGGTTGCCCGCCGCGGACGGCGACAGCCTTCGTCCCGCCTGCGGCAGCGGTGGTCTGGCGTGAGCCGCCTGGCGCCACACGGTTGGCATCGCCGAACTGCTCTGGCTCGACGCACAAATGGGCGTTCTGCGCGCTCTGGTTCTCCAAGAGGACGACACCCTCGTCCGCACCTCCGCCGTCGGCGTCTTTGTCACCGCCGCCGGGCGGCGTGTAAACTCTGCCAAGCGGGGTGAATGTGTAATCGTTGTAGTAGAGTCCGGTGCTGTGAAAGCGCACCCATGGCGTCCCCTTCATCGAGATGGTGAAGGTTCCTTGGCGCTCGTTCTGCTCGGGACCGCCCACTCCCTTGTACGTGCCGGTGATCGAGGAGTTCTGCCCCTCCCATGCGGGCCCCGAGAGCTTCCCGGTGAGTTTGATGTCCGTCCCTGGCAGACGGATATTGTCCCCGATGATCGAGGGCGCCACCAAGGTGCCAGTGACCGTGCTCGCCTTGAAGTTCAGGATGAGCGTCGTCGACATCTCGGGAACTTTCTCGATGTACCCTTTGTACGCGAACGGCTCCTCGGCGTTGGCAACCGGAGCCCACAGGCACGACAACGCAAGGCACATCAATGTCGAGAGACATCCGAATAGACGCGGCCCACATCTCACAAAACGCATGGCTTACCTCCTGTTAGGGCATAGTACCATGCTGCCTAACGCAAGTCAATAGCGGGAGGAACGTGTACGTGGGGTTATCAGGCATGGCGTGGTTGTGGGACTATGCGCAGCCTTGAGGCTTCTCTTTGCTAATAGGCAGCGCAATACGGATCATGGTGCCTTCCCCCAGCGCGCTTTGCACACTGAAGAGGCCGCATGCCATATCGACGATGGTCCTGACGAGGGCAAGCCCCAGCCCCATTCCCTGCTGCTCATGTTTCGCCCTGTCGAATTGCATGAACGGTTGTATGCGCCTCACCTGCTCCTCACTCATGCCGCGCCCCTTGTCGGCGCACTCGAGCACATAACTGCCGTCCACCACGACGCCGCTCAGCGTCACAGGTGTCGCCTTGACCGAAAACTTAAGCGCGTTGTCGAGCAGTTCCTCGACAATCTTGGTGAAATATTCGACGGGCATGCCGACCACCGCGTCCTCAAGGTGGACGTTCACGTCATCCTCCCTGCCATACGCCGTGG
Organism: uncultured Victivallales bacterium; assembly: GCA_964436735.1. Lineage (GTDB taxonomy): Bacteria > Verrucomicrobiota > Lentisphaeria > Victivallales > GWF2-38-69 > CAYTFM01. Next base: position 19,767 of record CAYTFM010000104.1, read on the forward strand.
AGAGCCTTTTGGCGACTTGCCCCACAATCTGGACAGGATCACATTTCAGCTCACCTCCCTCGCCCTTCCCGCCGCCGGCCTGGCGGACGGCAAGCGACGCATACAGCACATAGTTCTCCACCAGGCGGAATAGACGTTCTCCCGCTCTTCTGATCGCCTGTGCATAGTGCCGGAAATTGTCTTCCGAAAAAGTATGCCGATTAAGGTCTTCAAGCATGATCTCCGAGTAGCCGAGGATCGCCATCAACGGCGTGCGGAACTCATGGGGGACCATTAATGACAGATGGGTTTTGAGCTCGTCAAGCGCCCCACCGAGCGACCGCTTCTTCTCCAGCCGCGCCCGCACCGACGCAAGCAGATCGCTGGCGTCGCATGGTTTGGCGATATAGTCATCGGCCCCGAGCCCCATTCCTTGCCGAACCCCGTGCCGATCATCGCTTCCGGTCAGTAAAATGACGGGAATGCCGCTCGTCGGGGGATCTCCTTTCAGCGTAGTGACGACGCCGTACCCGTCGAGCCCCGGCATTAAGACGTCGCTGATGATCAAGTCGGGGAGTTCCTTCTTGGCAAGATCCACACCTGCCACGCCATCAGGCGCGGCGAGCGTCTCGTACCCCTCAAGTCGCAGGATGTCTATGATCCATTGCCGAATCGCCCTGTCGTCATCAATGACCAGTATCCTCGTCGCCTGACTCACACACCGCGGCCGCGGCCCGTCCTCCCCAGTCGGCGCCGGGGCGGCGTCTTGAACCGGCAACGGCGCCGGGGAACTTCCGCCAGGCATGCCCCGTCTCGGCAGCACGAACCAGAAGGTGCTGCCCTTCCCTTCCGAGCTATCGACGCCGATGGCGCCGCCATGCGCCTCCACAGCCAACTTACAGAATGCCAACCCCAAGCCTGTGGAGCATGTGCGGTTTTCCTGCCGTCCCTCCACTTGCCAGAACTTCTCAAAGATCTTCTTGTGGTATACCGCCGGAATTCCGGGCCCCGAATCCGAGACGCGCAGCTTGATCGTGTCCCCGGCCTGACTGAGCGTGACGCCCAACGCGCCTCCCGTGGGCATGAACGTGAGCGCATTGTCGACCAGATTGACAATGACCCGCTTGATCAGCGCGGAGTCACAGAGCACTTCAACCGGCTCCTCCGGCAGACTGACCTTGAGTGTCACCCTCGCGAGAAGCGACGGCATGCCGTCGATGGTTTTCCGCACGATTTCCCTTGGGTCCACCCACGCCTTGCGCAAGGGCATGCGCCCCTCCTCCAGGCGATTGACATCGAGGATGGTGCTGGCCATTTCGCTGAGTTGTCGCACAATGGTTAACATCATGCCAAGGGAGCTTTTTTGTTGATCGGTCAGCGGGCCATTGAGCCCCTTCTCCATCATCCGGGCATTCCCCATGATAACGTGAAGGGGCGCGCGCATATCGTGCACAATCATATGAATGAGACTGTCCCGCAGGCGCTCCAATTCCTGAAGCCTCGCATAACTCTCGCGCAATTCCCGTTTCTGGCGGCGGATTTCCAGATGCGTGCGAACGCGAGCCTCCACCTCTTCGAACTGGAACGGCTTCGACACGTAGTCGACGCCCCCCACGCTGAAGGCCTTGATCTTGTCCATCGTCTCGCTCAGGGCGATCAGGAACAAGACGGGAATGTCCTTCAATTCCGGATCCGCCTTGAGCCGCTCACACACCTCGTCCCCGCTCATGCCCGGCATATTGATGTCCAACAGGATGAGATCGGGGGGGGCTTCACGGACCGCCTGAAGGGCGAGCTCCCCGCTGGATGTGGGCCGTGTTTTGTAGCCGCGCTCCTTCAGCATCCCCGCAAGCAACTGCAGGTTCTCCAGCGTGTCGTCCACAATCAGAATGGTTGGCGTCTGTTCGGGTGCGGTGTGAGATTGCATGAGGTGCCTCCGTGAGGGTCAGCGGGGAGCAGTTGGAGCAAGCTTGGGCCGTCGAATCGTTCGGCAAGGCGCCTCAGCCCGTGGGCAAGAGGCGTGTCTCGGTTGGCGATCTGCTCGATGAGATCCACCACCAGATCGAAATACGCGGCGGCGTAGTCATACACTCCTTCAGAGGCTGCACGCGCGCGGACAACTCACCCGGATGACATTGTTCTTCGTGCCGAAGACGTTCGGCGTGGCTTCACGGCTAGTGGGATCATTCCGCCAGAGTCCGTCGACGATGAACTTGTACTGGTATTCCCCTGCCGGCAACTCAACGTCGATCTGGAAGCCGTCTTCGACTTTCGCCATGGGCAGAGGACTCCAGTTGCTGAAGTCCCCCGCTATGCACACGGTCTTCGCACGCGTGTAAAGGCGCCACCGGCAGGATTGCTTCAGGGGTGCTTGGGGCTGAGGGGGCTCCTCCACCACCTCCTCAGGGGCCTCGGCGTGGCGGAAGTAACAGAATGCGTCCTTAATGGCCTCGACGGCATCGCGCGCGTCACGTCCGATGGCCCGCACGGTGAGCCTCGCCCCCGTTTTGATGCCGAGCACAAGCAGATCCAGTATCCTTTTGCAGTCCGCCCGCAGAGCGCCACATTCGACGAAGATTTCCGCGTCGAATTGATTGGCGATCCGCGCCAGCGACGCGGCGGGACGCAAGTGCAAGCTGTCCGCCTCTGTTAGGATGACCTGCGCCAGGCACGTTGAGGACGAGAGTTGCATGTGGTGGCCTCCTTTAAAAATTGATTTCACCGCACTGTCGATTCGGATAGCATTCCATCACCAGACGCAACTCCCTGCGTCCGCCCGAGCTTGCAGGGTATCTCAAACCCCAACTGCGCCAGCGCGCCCTTGAGCTTCCCCCATGTGATGGGCTTCACCAGATAGCCTTCGCATTGTCCCTGGAAAGACTTCACGATATTTTGAAAATCACCGCATGCGGTCACCATGAGGACCTTGGCGCAATCCAACCCGCTCACCTCATGCCGCGATTCGATATTTCTGATGCCGGTGAGCGCCTCATGGCCGTCCATCTCCGGCATCATTATATCCAGACAGACGAGATCATACCTCTCGTTGTCCTCAAGGGAGATTCTGACAGCTTCGACAGCCTCTTTGCCATTGGCGGCCATATGGCAAAAACCGTCATATTTCGCAAAATGCTCACTCAACAAGAGCCGACAATGGAAATCATCTTCAACGATAAGCACTTTCATATCGCAAACTCTCCTTAATGCGCCCCATACCTATTCTGCGTATATCGACACGTTATCCCACATGACTCCTTCTACCCGCCCATCGGCGTGCTCCACATCGGGTGGGTGTGCCCCACAGACAACCGGGAGAAGGTGTGCGCATGCCCGTCATGCTCGATCGGCGACTCGACCATCAGCACGCTGTTTGTCGTGCCGAACGGATTGGCCACTCTTTCGTGGCAATCAGAGCCGTCACGCCACTCTCCATTCACGATGAACTTGTATTCGTACTTTCCCGCCGGCAGGAGGATGGAGGCGGTGTAGGTTCCTGTCTTGTCGCCGACAAGCCTGATCCCCGAGCGATTCCAGTTGTTGAAGGTTCCGGCCACGCAGACGCGGGCTTTACGGGGCGCATGGAGCTTGAAGCAGACCCACACGCTGTCATGCGGCTTACTCAGATGATCGCGCAACTTGAGCTCGTAGTCGAGACTGATAGGCTTCGCAGGATCGTACTCGGGGCTTTTCTTGATGGCATTCCGCGCGAGATCGACAACGACCTCCGCGTCATCCCAACTCACCTCCCGAATCCACTGAGGGGAGACGAGCACACGCCTGCCTGGAAGCCAGTTGCGGGTGTCAACCACCAGATAGTGGATCCGCCATGACTCGTCGTCCACAATGAAGTCTTCCACATGGCCGATCTCCCCATCGGTCGCATGGATGCGGTACCCGGTGACCTCCTGGGTGCCGCGCAGATGCGGGTCGGGCGTCTGCTCGCCGACGGCCGACTCCTTCTCGTTCGGCGCCTCCTCATGGTACGACGCCATCTTCATGCCGTAACCCGGCAGCATATAGAAACCGCCGCTCCAGTAGGGGGGCCAGTCGTAATAGTCGAGCACCGTATCCTCATAGCGCCGCGACACGGGCTTGCCGACCGCGATCGATGGACTACGCAGCACCTGCTCCTTCGTCAGATTCACGGGAAAAACCCGTGACATCCAGTCGGGCTTCCCCATGGCGGCGGGCAAGATGAGCACCGTGCGCCCCTGCAACTGATCGTCCGTCTCGACGGCCATGTATCGGATGCTCCAGGTGAGGTCATCAAAATAGAACTGCCGCACTGTCCCTACCTTTCCATCGCTGGCGCGGACTCTGCAACCGGCCGCCATCTTCATTGCGTGTTTCATATCGTACCCCCATTTTTTTACCGATGAGGCCTCAAAAGTGGCCCATACTCAAGGACGCTTTCATTATAGCAACATCCATGCCAAAAAAATCAACAACTTCAAATCATCTTGTCCATGCGATAGTTACGAATCCCTGGCGCAGGTCTTCCGCCATCCGCGAGGTGGCACACACGCCTCAATGGAGGTTTCCCGGCCCCCCGCGCCGCGCGCCGTGGGCGATACGCAGGGTGAAATAAGGCGGCGAGCGCATGGAGGCTTCCAGGGCACCGCGATGCCCCCGGAGTGCACTCATGTGGCGCAGGGAGCGGCAGGGGGTTCCCGTGCGGGGGGAGCGGCCCACTTGTGAACCAAGTCGAGGAATTTCTTTTGACTGAATGGCTTCGTCATGTAGTCGTCCATGCCAGCGGCGGCGAAGCACTTACAGTCGTCGGCCATGGCGAACGCGCTGAACGCAATGATCGGCAGTCTTCGCTGATTGCCGGGGCGCCGAGGGAGTTTGTCCTCCGCCTCCAGCTTGCGGATGGCCGCCGCGGCGTCTATCCCACTCAGATCAGGCATCTGGACGTCCATGATAAGCAGGTCGAAGGGTTCGCGGGTGACGGCGTCGATGGCCTCGCGGCCGGTTCCCGCCAGCACGACCTGATGGCCAACATTGGTCAAGACGGTCTCGGCGAGAAGGGCGGACATGGCGTCGTCCTCCGCAAGGAGAATGCGTAAAGAGGGCTGCACCTCCTGCGCAGGCAAGGCAACGGCAGACTCGTCTTGGCGGGTGGCGCAGGGGATCTTGCAGGGAAGAGTGAACCTGAAGGTCGCTCCCTTCCCGAGCTCGCTCTCAACCCACATCCGTCCCCCCATTTTCTCGACAAGGCTCTGGCATATCGCCAGTCCGAGCCCCGTGCCGGAATGCTTGCGCATGTCTGACGAGTTGACCTGCACAAACGGTTCGAAAATCGCCTCAAGCTTGTCGGACGGAATACCAACGCCAGTGTCCGTGACGGAGAAGAGCAACTGAATGGATGGAGGCTCGCCGCCTGTCGACGCATGCCCGAAGTCAGCCTGCTCAGAGACGCCGGACAGGTCGGCGTTCTGCCGTGCGACCGTGAGGATGATCTCACCCGACGCGGTGAATTTCACGGCATTGCCAAGGAGGTTGATCAAGATCTGCTTCAGGCGCAGCGCGTCGCCCGTGATGACGCGGGGAACGCCGGCCCCCATCGTGACGCCTAACGCAAGATGCTTCAGATCCGCGGCGGGTTTGATGGTCTCGACGGCATCGTTGGCCGTCTTGGCGATTTCAAAATCCTCCTCGACGAGCTCAAGCATGCCGGCGTCGATCTTGGAGAGATCCAGGATGTCGTTGATGATGGCGAGCAGATCTCCGCCTCGGCGAATGATGATCTGGAGTTTGTCCCGCTGCCAGTCGTTGAGGGGACTTTCGAGGATCAGTTCGCTGAAACCGATCACGGCGTTCATCGGCGTGCGCAACTCGTGGCTCATGCGCGAGAGGAACTCGCTCTTGGCCTTGTTGCCCGCCTCGGCGGCGTCCTTGGCCTTTTTCAGCTCCTCTTCCATCCGCTTGCGGTCGGTGATGTCGCTCATGGTGTGGACCGCCCCGAGGAATTCGCCTGCCTCTCCCTGGATGGGATCCGCCGACACCCTCAGCCATTTCTCGCCAAAGGGGACCTCGACCGCTTCGCGCCGCAGGGTCTTCCGCATGCGGACGACAGGACACCCCTGGCATGTGTGGGACGCGCCATGCACCACCGTGTAACAATATTCGCCGAAGACCTCCTCAGGCTTCTTCCCCAGAACGGGCAAGGAGGCCTTGTTACCGCGGAGGATGCGGAAGCTTGGATCGATTAGCCATATGACGTCGCCGACCGAGTCGA
>CAYTFM010000105.1:0-22620 GCA_964436735.1 uncultured Victivallales bacterium
ATGAGCCGACGGAATGAACGCTAAGGCATCACGGAGAACTTTTGACTGACGAGTATGTATCGCTCTTAACATATAGCACATCAACTACATCCACAGCAACAGGCAACGCATTCCGCACGTGCCGCTCGTCCAACTCGCGGATAACCTCGGTCAAGCTGGGAATTGCGTGGCTCGTCTCGATCTTTTGCGGGGCGTCATATCCGCAGACTTTGGAAAGCACGCCCGCCAGCGTGGCGTAGTCGCGGTCGGTCTTGCAGTGGCTCAGACGTTCAACCAGTCCGCGGACCAACGTCTCTCGGGTGAACTCTCCCGACATGTCACTGGGCACGCCGAGTTTCGAGCGCAGATACTGCATTCTTGCGCGCGCGACTCTGTCGTTTGCGTCCAACACATTATTGACACGTTCATAGATCGTTCGCTCCGGGGCGTGCTGTGGATACAGGATGAGCCACGCCTCCACCATGCCGCACCCTCTGGCGAGAAGCTGGCAGATGCATTCGTGATGAATGCCCTCGCGCTTGGCCGCGGCGTTTTTGGCGTAGGCTGGATGTCGATGCAGCGGGTTGCAGGGTTGCCATGATTCCATGTTGCCAGCCAGAGGTAGCCATTGACGTGGAATATGGCGTTTGGTGAGGCATGGAAGCGGCCAGTGCGGATGGTGAAGTAATTGGGTGGAGAGGCGGCAAGCAAGGGATAAGGCGCTTCCTGCGATCTATAGAGTCACCAGGGCTTTCCCATCGCCGTCACTCAAGGCTAATACGCGTTCATCCCGCACCCTTTGACGTAGGTGGCGTAGTTCTGTGACCCTCTGCCCATGTTGAAGGTTTTCGCCGACTGTTCGAGGCGTTTGAAGAGGGCGGCGTATTCATCCCCGCTCCAAGGCCGCAGTCCAAGCTCGAACACCGCCGCCTGCCACGCAAGATCATGGAGCACGCCGGAGCTGGAGCCATCGGGACGTCTGCGCATGGCTGAATACACCTCCACAAACTCCATGTCGGTGGGTGTGCGTCCGATGGTGCCGAAGGTGAGGACGTGGGACTCGATGGTGTGGATGAACGGAACATAGTGGGGAGGAACGCCGTCGCGCAGCTCAACGTCTGACGGAACTTTGGCTTCGCCTCGGAACAACGCGCGAAGAGACGGCACCCTCCATTCGGCGGCTTTCGACTCGCCGTCAGCCACGAGGAACAGCAGCGATCTGTCGGGGAAGGGGAGTCTCGACCTGACAGTTTCCTCGTCGACCCCCAGACGGAAGCCATCGCACCGCATTCCCGCATGATCCAGGGCTTCAACAAGAGAGGGGTGAAGCTCAGTGGGGAACGGCGACTTTCCTCCTGATCCCTTCAGCATCTTGGCGCAGAAATCCTTCAAGCCCGCCAGCATCTTCGATATCCTCAGTCAAAAGTTGTTTAAGATCAATCACAGCTGCATAGCACCCCAAGAGGAAAAATAGCGCATGGGCTGTGTTTTTCGCTCTCGCTTAATACAGGAACCCGAACAGCCACAGGGGTATCTTGTTGCCGAAGCCGATCTCAGTGTCGTCCACCGCCAGATACGATTTCTTGGCGTCCTTGACCTGCGAGAAATCCTTCCCCTTGCCGCCGACCTCGAAGACCGCGCCGTTCACCACGAAGTCGCCCTTGTCGGCGTATCGGACATCGAACAGGGGCCTCACCATGCTCAGGAAGAATGTCTCCCTTATGTTGCCGACGTTCGATTCAGCCTCACCAAAAGCGTAAATGAGGTTCGTGTCGCCGAGGTAAATCTTCTCCGGCTTCTCAAGGACATTCAGACTCTTTCCCTCTTTGTTGAGAGCCATGATCACGCAAGCCTCGTCAAGATGCCGCACGTAGGTCTTGAGCGTCCTCTCGTCCCCGATCTCAAGCATCGTCTTCAGCTTACGCATGTCGGGTTTGAACGGCACGGACTTCGAGATGATGGCCAGCAGTCTCTTGATCTTCGCCACGCTTGCCCCAGTTAATGCCGGATAGGCGGACACAAGGTCGCTCTCGATTGTCGCATGTACCCCCTGCTCAAGAGTCTGATGGTACAATCTCACGTCGCCACTGAACTCGCAGTAGTATGGATAGTGGCCGCATTTGAGATGCTTTTTGAACAGCGCCAGTATCTTGCCATGCTTCTTCTCCACAAGCGAGGATATCTCCGAGGCTGATTCCCGATGACGCTGTAGCAGGCCGTCGAAGGTGAGGGGAGGGATCTTCACGTCAAGCTCCAACTCGACGAACTCCCTGAAGGAAAGCCCCGCGAGACGTTCGACAATCGCCCTCCGGGACAAATCATGCGACCCCTTGCCGATCTCCAAGGCCGAACTGCCCGACGCCACCACCTTGAGCTTCGGGAAGGAGTCATTGATCGACTTCAGCTCCCTCGACCAATCATTCCGCTTGTGGATCTCGTCAAGGCACAGCAGCTCGCCCCCCAACTGATGGAACCCCTCGGCTATCTCGTACAAAGGGGTTGAGGCGACAAGAAAGTGATCCACGGGGACATACAGAGCCTTCTCCGTGAGCGATGACTTGTAACAATCGAGCATGTGCTGGATCATCAAGGTCGTCTTGCCCACGCCGCGCTGCCCAAGAAGCACTGTCAGGCTCGTTTTGAAGGGATTCTTGCCGTCCTGCGCCAGATAACGGCGGTACGGACGGTTCTTCGCCTCAATGAAGCCCTTGCTGAGATTGAAGTACTTTTCCATGACGCCGCCTTGGCTGGAACTGGGTCTGATAGGAATGCGTGACTACTATATGTTGAAGTAGTTAGTAATGCAATACTGCTGTTTCGTCTGTCAGTCCGAGTCTCTACCAGCAAAACGTATAGTCGATGGTGGGCAACGACAGCTTGGGGGACGTGCCGGATATGGAGAGACTTTGCGCAAAAGGAATGATATGCTTGAAGCGAAGAGCCGTACCGAAGCGGCATCGGCCAGCAGCCAGTCAGCTTTTTCCCTGCTGGCGAGAACAATTGCTTGAGCCTCTCCCGCATGGATAAAAGGATCGGCGTCGCAAAACTATAGCCCGCATCGAGGGTGCACAGCCTTTTTACTGCCCAATAGATGTCTTCCTGGGCGAATCGTTTAGATCGACATGGTTACAAAGGACGTCGGTCACGGCGGCCTGGCATACCTCGTCGTCGGGCTTGAACAAACTGGCTTTGGCATAATCGTGGATTGCTTCGCAAGAGATTCAGGCAATTCGATCACAATTGTCTTCATGACGCGAATCAGTCTCTATCACGTCCGCAATGCGCTCAAAACGGGCTTAAGGTTTGCTAACACCGCCTTGGGGGGGGCATGGGTGGCCGCCTCCCGGAGCGGGGATGGTCGGTCGGGCAGGATGGCGACTTTATGCCTATGGCTTTATCACGTTCACGATCAACTTATCCACTTTACGGAAATCCGCGTCAGCGGTGACCACCGGGAGTCCCCGGCATAATGCGGACGCAGCTATTATGGCGTCTGGAGTCTTCAGCCCATGCTTCCGCCTCAACTTAGAAGCCATGAGGGCAATCTCATCGGAGAGGCCGATCTTCTCGCATGATCCGAGAAATTGAATTATTGCCTTTTCCGTTTTGGCGTCAAGCAGTTTGTGTGATAAAAGCTCTATCTGGCTTATGATGGAGTAGTGGACAATGCCCGTCTCCGTCATCTTCCGTTTCGCTTCCGCGCGTCCCTCGAAGAAGTAGATCAGGGCGCTGGTGTCGAACAGGGCGTTATCGCCATTCACCGCGCACCCTCCTCTGATAGGCGAGCGCATCCTCGCCCCATTCAAGTATCCCCGAGAACTGCAGACGGTCTACCCGCTTAACGCTTACCTGCTCATGTTTCCCCGACTTCATTTTAACAAGCTTCTCGAATTCACTTTTTGGGATAATCACCCTGTTTTCAGTCTCGCACACATGCACGGTCAGCATATTATCCTCCTGTGTGGCGTATCGCCTTCACGTTGGGGGCGTCAAAGACGAAGCGGCGGGATGGCTTCGACATACCCTTTTCATTCATCAGTTTTATACGCCAATGATGTAGGTTATTCAAGGGGCTGAAAGTATTTCGAGGGGGCTGGCGCGGTCGGCCTTTGTCAATCTCGGGTGGCTCTGGATGAACGCCAGAGCTTCCGTCACCCTGTCGTCGGCAGTCCTCACGGGGCAGGGGAGGGCTTTGGGGGCGGCGGTCAGACTTGCCACCGCTTTACTCATGGCCTCAAGCGTCCCGTGGACATAGTATCGTTGCAGTGTCGCCACGTTGTCGCCAAGCAGTTCGGCCAGCACGTTGACGGGTATGTTCACCGAGGCGGCGTAGCTCGCGAAGAAGTGGCGCAGGGAATGGAAACCTTTGAGTATGGGCTGAATCTGTCTTCCTTCGGCCTCGCCATGGGTTGTTATGCCCACGCTTCTGATGATGTCGATGACGCGGTTTTTCATTACGCGGTTGCTTTTTAGATAGTCCGCCGCCAGAGACGGCAGCACGTAAGTGGTCTTGTCCCGCCACGCATGCGCAAGTCGAAGCTGCTCTCTCAGCGCGGGATGCAGCGGCACCTTGACCGTCCGTCCCACTCGCTTGGTTTTCCTCGGCGTCAGGGTGATTAGTCCTGTGTCGAAATCTATCGTCTTCCATTTAAGGGTGCAGGCGTCGCCAAAGCGCAGACCCGTGTACGCCCCGAGATTGAACAGACACCTGTACTCGTTCCATTCGTCTTGATTGAAAACAACTATGCGATCCTCGGTCTTCTCCTTTCCGTTGGCGTCCTTTATCGCATTCCCCTTGTCGTCCAGCACGGGTTCTGGTATCCGCAGTTCTGGAGGGCCGTCAAACACGGCCAACAGGGCGGTCACCTCATCCTTGGAGAACGCCTCGCGGTTGATTGTAGCTTTGGGCTTCAGATTGACGGCCTCGAAGGGATTCACGCCGCCATGCTCGTTGTCCAGAGCCAGCACGCGGTAAACGAGTCGGAGGGTCTTGACGTGCTGGTTGAACGTCTCCGGGGACAGTTTATCCGCCTCCAGCTTGGACTTGTAGGCGAGGGCGATCTTCCTGTCCACGTCGAAAAGATTGCCCACGTCGGCGTGCTTTTTCGCCAGCCACTCCGAGAAGCGCTTCCATTGGCGTTCGTAGTTTGCGAGGGTGTCTTTGCCCGATTTGGGCCTTGAGTCCGAGGCGGTATATTTCGCCCACGCCTTATCGATGGGGATGGACACGCGCGAAAGCAGTTTGCGGTTTTCGGCCACATGGAACAGTACCCTCTCCGTCGTGTCGGCCCTGAGGGCGTTGCCCAGCGTCTTGTCCCTCTCCGTCTCGGCTTTGTCTTTATTCTTGGTGTGGAGGCATACGGTCTTGCGCCCGCCGCCCACTTGGTATCGTAGATAGTAGATTCCGCCCGCCGACCGTTGGAAAAGTTTACCCTTTGTCGTCCGCATGGTGTTCTTTCCTTTTCCCTAAGCATCAGACTCAAAAACTGGTACCCGCAAGGGTGTGTGGGTTCAAGTCCCACCTTCGGAACCACTCGTATGCACGTTAAAATCAACGAGTTACGCATGATGACAGCCTTCCGGCGTGTTTCTCGTTTCAGCTCCTTTCAGGTCGGTTCAGCTCTCGCGAGGGTCTCTGTCTGGCGAATGGACTTACCCGAGAGGAGCCTTATACAACCCTTAACAACGTGCCACCGGGAGTGCTTCTCTTGTAAGTCGCCCTTACCCCTCTTTTGTTGTCAATCAAGTCAACCCGCTCCGCATCTTTGCTGAAAATGGTTTTGTTGACCTTCGCATCTGGATTCTCGTTAAAAAACACATCAACCTCGGGGTTCAAGGCTACCTTATGCTTCATGTAAAATACAAGTTTCATACAACCTTCCCCTTCTTTATTCCGACACCTATTTAGACACCTGATAATGTATAAAGGTTCCTCTGAGTGTTATGCCAGTACTTGCCTCAACGAGTAGCCTCTTTCCAGTTCGTTGAGTCTCCGATCTCCACAATGCGTGGTGACCGCACGTGGTGGATGGAAAGGATGTCAGAGTTGTTGGCACTCATGTCGGCGCAAGATTGCGCCCGCAATCATCATCCCCCGTTTCTCCTCGCGGTTGGGGGGGCGCGCACGTTGTAGATGTGGGGCATGATGACGACACTATCGGCCTGCGGTGCCCGCATCACAGACGGCAAGCGCACCGCCTGCCGCCACCATATCCGCTGCCGCACCGTCGCGGAATCCACCACCGCCGCCACGACGCTCTTCGCGCGGGGCCTCGCCTCGTTGACCGCAAGCTTTCTGCCGTCGGTCGATTTACCGTTGAAGTCGGCAATGGCCTTCTTGGCTTCATCGTCGAACCCCATCGTGACAAAAGCGAAGTCCTTGCTGCGGCCCGTGACGCGGTCCATGATGATTCACATAACGGATGCAAAATGACGACAACGGGCACACTCTTTCTCGAATGCTGTCCTCGGGGGAGCTCGCCACCTGCGCCGTCGCAGGCTATATTCTCCGCACTACGATGAGGGCAGCACTTCAATCGTGACAAGGAAAGGCGTTTCCGTGCCTCCAGAGAGATTAGTGCGGATGAAGTTGTTTGAGCGGAAGACGTGCATCAAGCAGTATGTGAGATTAATGCGGCAGGCGGGGACTCCGGAACGCTCCGCCCGTGGAGTCGCGGTCGGACTTTTCGTCGGTTTCTTCGTCCCGATAGGGCTCCAACTGATCGCTGCGGTCCCTTTGGCGTATCTCGTCAGGGGCAACAAGATGCTGGCTGTTCTCTTCACCTTCATCAGCAACCCCTACACGGTCACGTTTTTCTATCCGTTCCAATGTTGGGTCGGAAGTGTCTTGCTGGGCAACCCCCTTTCATATGAGGAGTTGCATGGAACGTTTAACCGATTGTTTTCATCCTCGTCTGTCGGGGCCGTATTTTTGGTGGGTAAGGAGATGGGGCATGAGTTGCTTGTGCCCTTCTTATTCGCCGGTTTGCTCTTCGGTATTTCCGCCGCGGCGATCGGCTACTTCTCCACCAACTGGTTGATCAGCCGCTTTCGCAATCGGAAAAAACGGACATCGTGAGCCCAAGGCGGCACGCGGTTGTACCCAAACCATGCATAATAGCCAAATACGCTTTTCTCCCGCAATCAAACCGAGCGGATCGCCTTGGATCATCACATCCTAAGTGAATTCTCTCGGGATACTGGTCACCGGTAAAAGAATACTATCCCTTACGGCATCTCTTCTCTTCGTGTTATGCGGAACCACCTCTGGGGTGTGCGCGAATAGCCCGCCACCGCTCTCCAAGGCGGATTACCCACTGGTGGACGACTTCGCCTACTCTGAAGCTAAGGTTGCGCAGGATGCGTGGCGGGCCATGAGCGGCACGGCATCTGTGACAGTCGTCCAGACCGGCCACTCCAGAATGCTTAAGATGCCCTGTCGTTTCAATGGAACGAAGACCGAGCGTGCCTCCTGGGATCGACAGGTGAAACTCGATCTTACGGCCTGCCGAGGCATTCAGTTCCTCTTCTTTTCACCCGATTCCAGCCCCGTCTCCCACTGCAGCCTCTATCTGCGCAGTGGGCATGGATGGTATGCGTTCAGCTTCGGGCAAACCGTGAGAGGGGGCTGGACAACAGTTTTAATCGACAAGAGCGATGCGGTGATGGAGGAGCGGCCGGGCGGCTGGGGTTCCATTGACGCAATCCGTATCTCGGCCTGGCGCGGGAAGGATGTAGGCTTTTGTCTTTCTACTCTGCCCTGCCGCCTCGGTTGAGCCAGGTCGTCGGCATACGCATAGGGCGGCATCTCAGCGAGACCTACCCAGGTCACTTCGCCTCGATCAAGGCCACCGAACACGGGTTGCCGGGAGAGCCGCTTGTGGTGAGACAGATGTCGTGGAATATCAACCACGTCGACCCCGTCGAGGGGCGGAGCCGCATAGTGGCTGTATGGGTTAATGGCAAGGGGGGAAACGACAGGTGAATCGGCGATTGTGGCCTCCGATCGCGCCATGCAGGAGCCAAAGCTCGGCGAGCACAGGGGCTGGTGGTGCCACAGCGCCTTCGGCCCGGCAGGAATGGCGTGGGACGAGTCCATCAAGATCCTCGCCGACAACGGATTCTCGGCCATCCAGCCGAACATGTCCTGGGGCGGGTTGGCCTACTACGACAGCCGTGTGCTGCCCGTCGCGCCGGAAGTGGGGGTGCGTGGCGACCAAATCGCGCAATGCCTCGCCGCCTGCAAGAAGTATGGCGTCGAGTGTCATGTGTGGAAGGTGAACTGGAACATGGCCGACCGCGCCCCCAAGGATTTTGCCGAGCGCATGAAACACGAGGGACGCACCCAGATGTTGTTCGACGGCAAACCGGAAGATCAGTGGCTCTGCCCTTCGCACCCGGCCAACCAGCAACTTGAGATTGACGCCATGGTCGAGATCGCCACGAAGTATGAGGTGGCTGGCATCCACTTCGACTATATTCGCTACCCGGGGGCCGAGGGGTGCTTCTGCCCGGGCTGTCGTGAGCGGTTCGAGAAAATCATTGGTGGCAAAGTGGCCATTTGGCCGGCCGATGTGCGTAACGACGAGGCAATCCGCGAAAAGTGGTTGAACTTCCGCCGCGACAACAGTGAGCATTATTTTTCGGGAGAGGGGTTGAGAAAAAACAAAGGCGAACCTTGCGGTCCGCCTTTGCGCTCAAACACTGAAGGGCAGATTAGTCGCCGTACACGGTGGTCGTGTAGGTTCTGTAGAATCCGAGCCAGCCGTCGGTGCTGAATTCGACGCGCTTGACGTTGGTGACTTTGCCTTTCTCGGCGGCGGCGTTGACGGATGCGTCGCCCTCAGCCCAGACGTTGCAGATGCTGTCGCACGTGGCCGTGCCAACTTTGGTTCCCTTGTCGCCAGCGCCAGAGACAGGGAGTTTGACGTTGGTGTACAGCGCGCCCATCGGAATCGTGCTTGCGCAACCGCTGATGACGGCGATGGCGGCAGTGGCGGCGGTCAGGACGAGTGTTTTCTTTACGATCTCACGCATCGTTGTTTCTCCTTTTGCTGGTTTTTGTTTCCAAGCGACCTTACTCTAAGAAGTAATATGGCATGAGCTCCGTCGAAGTCAAGCGTGAGTCGCATAGGTAAATATGCCTCATTTGCGACTGCAGGTGAGTGTGTGCGAGGTTGGTGACTACTCATCTCCCGTAACTCTGCAGTGAGTCGCAGGTGGCACACGCTGCCTCATTTTGCCTAATGAGCTGTTTTCAGAGGAGCTCCAACTCGGTCCTGCGTTTGACGAGATAGCAATTTGCTCCTTGATGGGCGAGGGCGACAAGGGTTATAACGACCTTTTCGCCATGGCGTTTGCCTTTGAGGGCGCGGGCGACGTCAGTGAAGGAGTAGATGCAGGTGTCGTTGATCATGGCGAGGAGGTCGCCACGGCGGATGTCTGGATCCTGTCTTTTCATGTCGCTTACCAGCAGGCCATTGCTAAACGGATATCCCATCGCCTCGGCGAGTTGAGGTGTGAGCTCTTGAAGGCCGATGCCGAGGCGACGTTCTGCCAATTCGCGTCCGTCCATTTGTGGCAGCGGTTCGACTTTCAGGTTGAACTTCCGTCCATCGGCGAGTGAGAGGGCGATGGTGTCGCCGACTTTCAGCCGAAAGAGCTTGCGACTTAGCGAAATGAGCGAGTCGGGCTTCAACCCGTCGATGGCCGTTATCGTCTCACCCTCCTTGAGGCCAGCTTTCGCCGCAGGGCTTTCGGGAAGCACCCCTGCAAGGTAGATCTCCCAGATGCCATCCTTGTTCTGGCGCATTCCCGGAACAAGTCCGAGGGTGACATCTGTGAACCGCTCGGGAATCAGCCACGTGGCGAGGAGGTTTTCGATGCGCTTCAAGGGGATGGCGAAGCCTATTCCGTTGGCCTGTCCGAGGACGATTGTGTTGATGCCGATCAGTTCTCCGTCGAGGTTGATCAACGGGCCACCGCTGTTGCCGGGATTGATGGCGGCGTCGGTTTGGAGCAGATCGGCCATGACCGCACGCCCCGAGAGCGTGATGTTGCGGTTGAAGGCGCTTAACACGCCCTCGGAGATGCTACTGCCCAGACCATATGGATTTCCCACAGCGATCACGGGTTCTCCCAGGATGAGGTCGTCCGGTTTGGCGAAAGGAATTTCCTTGAAGTCACTCTTCTCCGGAGTGTTTTTGATTCTGACAAGAGCGAGATCGCTGACGGGATCGCTTGCGATCTCTTCGGCGAGGAGTTGTTTGCCGTCCGCGGAGGTGATATGGATTCGAGAGGCGCGGCTGACGACGTGGGCATTGGTCACGACAAGCCCCGAGGAATCTATCAAGAATCCACTGCCCAGGGAGGTTAGACTCTGCTGTGCCTCACGCCCGAAAAACATGTCGGCGAGGTCGTCGTATCCTCGCGCGTCCTGCTCCGGCGCCCAATACTGCCGCCGCACAATGCGTTCGGTGCTGATATTGACGACTGCGGGCAGTGCGCTATGCACGGCTTTTACTGTGGGGGTCATGCGGTTCGACGTGGCCGGCGGAGTCGGGGCGGCGGGAGACGGCATTCCTGTGAAAAGGATGCCAAGCAGGGCGGCAATCAGTTGGAGTCTCATTTATAGTACCTAAAGTTGGGGGTATTGTTACGCAAACCCTCATGACGTTGTCGATTGATCCTGATTCTTTTCAGGTTGAGATCAGCAGCTGCGAAACAAGGCTGGGGAAATAGCCATCGCACTCATGCGAGACGGTCCGTTCGCCTTTGAGCGGACGGCTGATGTCTCAGGGCAAGGTTCGCAAATGGCGTGTGGACAAACTTCATTTCGCACTATAGTGTCGTCGCAAAGAGAAATCCTATTAAGTGCATGAAAAAAAAGAAGCACAGATCGCCTAACAGACGCGAGGCCGGCCTGCAAAGGTCTTGGAGCCGAACTGCCCAAGGAGGCATCCTCGGCGCAGTCGGTGGCGAGAGGATCGTGGTTCTCGCCGCAGGTACGTGGAATGTGGAGGAGGGGCCTGACTTCAGGAATGCCGAGATCGAGATCGATGGTGTCCGCCGGGTGGGCGACATCGAGATTCATCGGCGGGCGGGAGACTGGTTCGCTCATGGCCACGAGTGTGACGGCCGCTATGCGAATGTCGTTCTCCATCTTGTGGGCGACACCACTGGTGCCGAGAAATGGCGGCAGAGAGTCCCGCAGGTGCCGATTGCGCAGATACAGCCGGTCGGCTTGCGCACATCCTCGATTATGTTCAACAAATATCCTCCCGGCGACTGCGCATCTTGGTTTAGAAAGATGACGGATGCGGAAGTGCGGGGCTTCTTCCAGGCACAAGGGCGTCTGCGCTTCATTGACAAGTCCCGCCGGTTGTTAGGGGAGATGCTCGAGAAGGGGGCCGAGTGGGCTTTTATGAGGAAGCTGTTCGAAGCGTGCGGCTACAAGAAGAACACGGAGAATTTCGCCAGCTTGTACGACCGCTTCCAGGCGTATGAGCCAGAAACCCTTTCTGTTGACGATGCGGTCGGCGCGCTTTGGGGCGAGTCGGGGCTGCTGCCGGATCCAGGGGTGGTCGAGATGTCTGACACGATGCGCCGCTTCGCCGAGGACGCCTGGAGCCGTTGGTGGCGGGTGAGGCGTGGGCATGGCGAGCAAGTGCCATGGCATGTGAGCGGAGCGAGACCGCAGAACTCGCCATGCCGACGCATCGCCGCTTTGACGGTCTTGATGAGGAGATATGGTGTCGAGCCGTTCGCCGCACTGATGGGATTATGCCTTGCGGCCATAGATACCCCTGAACGTTTCTGGAAAGGCTTCAAGGATAAATTGATATGCAGCGATGAGGTGTGGGATGGACATGTGAATTTCGAGACAGTGCTGCCTCGTCGGGCCTCAGTGATGGGGACTGATCGCGCAAGGGATGTGGTCGCCAACGTTTTATTGCCTGCAGTCCATGCGCGATTGATGATTCTTGGCGAAGAGGCGCGCGTCATGAAGGTCGAGGAGGCGTGGCGAGCACTGCCTCCGGCGCAGTCGAACATAATTTTGAAGATCGGGTCAGGTCGCTGGCTTCTTCCGCCGGCGCGGGCGCGGCGTATCTTCAATGATCTGGCGAGCCAGCAGGGATGCCTGCATTTCTTCCAGACCCGCTGCGACTCAGTACGGGCGAACTGCGAGAGTTGCCTGAAGGAGTTACCGCTGGCGCCTCTCTGAACGCGGGTATTATTTCTTGCTTTCGATGATCTTGTCGATTTCGGAGATGTGGGCGACGATCTCGTCGCGGAGAAGGGTGTTGTCCTGAGCGAGTTCCTCGATTTTCGCCTCGCGCTCGTGTATCTCCTCCTGGGCGAAGTCTGTTTTGACGTAGGCGGTGAGGAACATGTCATACAGCTTTTGAATGAGCAGGCGCCAGAAGAAGGCGAGCACGGCGAGGGCGATGAATGCGGCCGTGATCTTCGAGACGTCGGTCGTCAGGTTGTCGCCGAGTCCCACATAATACTTTTTCTGGAGGACTGCGAAGCAAATGCCACAGAGAAGCGTGGTAAGTCCCACGAAGTAGGGCGATATGGTGATCATGACGATCACATAGGCAACACCTGCAAAGGCGGCGGTGTTGACGGTGAAGCCAAAAGAGTACACGGAAAAAGGGATCACATAGGCCCCGAATCCGATGACCACAAGGGCGACGGCGCTGCGGACCAGCCCATGAAGCAGGACGGCATTGAACGAGAACGCTCCGAAGCTGAGCGTCAAAATGACGAAATAGAACCACATGGTGTCACGGCCGGAGAGGCTGTTGAGCCCCATGACGAAGAAGACGATACAGACCAGGTAGAATACGGAGAAGATCGCCCACGTTGCGACTTCCCAATGCTCTGAGAGCCATTGGGCGCCGTACGACTCCGGCTCAGCAGTTTCTATTTTTTGCTCTGCCATACACCGCTATCCAAGTTGCACAACAACGCTGGGGCTGGAATCGCTATTCGTCCGTATCCAAAGGCCTGACCTCATCGATCTCCGCCATGCCAAAGCCTTGGGCAATACCAGGTTCCGGTTCGATATGCACTTCATTGGCGTTTTTCCGCACAAGCCGTCCGGTGATAATTCGCCCCGTCTTCAGTTTGATAAGAACGTCCTTGACCCACATGTTGATGGGGGGCGGGCAGGTGATTTGTTTCTTCTTGATATTGACCTTTTCTGTTTTCTTCGTGGGGATGCCATTCTTGTGGGTGACCATGACTTCATGGACGCCCGATGGCAGGTTGCGAATGGTGAATTTCTTCGAAGAGAACTTGTCGTCTCCAGGCTCGGTGACGCCCAGCTTTTTCCCGTCGAGGTAGATGGTGACGCCAGGCGGATTGGCGATGACGTCGAGACCGCCGGTGTTGCCTTCAAGCGTGAAGGAGACCTCGGCTTTTCTGCCAGGAGTGACTGAGAACGTTTTGCTGTCGGTGTCGAAGGCCGGTGGCAGCTCGGCTCTCACGGCGTAGTCGCCCGGGGGGAGTTCGAGGGACACCGGGCTTCCACCGAGGGCCTTTTCCTTGCCTTGGGGATCGATGAGGTAGAGTTGCGCGGCGGCTGGTTCCGTCGTGATTTGCACGCTGCCGGGAAGAATCTGCAGCGTGTACTGCTTGGCGGTCTCCTGACCGCAGGCCACTTTGACGGTGTCCTCGCAGGGGGTGTGCCCTGGAAATTCTACTCTGATCTTGTATTCCCCTTGCTCAAGCTGGCCTTTAAAGGGTGACACACCCTTCGGGCTGCCGTCGATCGTGAGGGCTGCTTTGGGAGGGGTTGTCGAGATGGAAAGCGTTCCCGTGTTCGAGGCGAGATCGGCGGTTATGAGTTGTGGACGGGCATCCTTGACCGACCAGGTGAGCTCTTTTGGGGAGCATCCGGGTTTTCGCAGAATTGCAGAATAGTCGGCGACTTTGAGGTTGTGGCGGATCAGCGGTGTTTCACCCACTTGGTTGCCATCGATGAATACTGAGGCCTTCGACGGGGTCGAGTCGATGATGATCGATGCGGTGACGGGTTGGAGTTCCACGGTGACCTTTTGCGAAGCCTCGAAACAAGGCGCGTTCCGCCATGCGGTCTTGTAGTTGAGTTTCGACACCTCAACTAAATAGGCGGATTTGGGAACCTTGAGTTTTAGTGGCGTGGGGCCGAGTTCTTGGCCATTGATCCGCACCGCCGCTCCTTCGGGGACGCTTTCCACGCTGAGGGTGCAACTGTTCTCCGTTTTCTTTTTCTCGCATCCGGCTGCAAGCGCCAGGAAGAGCGCACAGAGAAGGACGAGAGACCGTGTGCGCCCAAAGTATCGAAGTGCTGATGTGCGTACGTCGGTTTGCATCTACTTTTTTCTCTTCTTGAGTTTCTCGTCAATGGTGATCAAGGTTTGACGGGCTCTCTGATAGTCGGGATTCTCTTCGTTGTCGAGCTTTATGGTCACCTGATATAGTTCATTGCGGGCGGTCTCCAAATCATTGAGATGGACAGCCTGCTGAGCTTTGAACAGGTGGGTCTTGACCTGCGACTCAAGCTCAGTTTGAGACTCCTTGAGGTGCTTGATCGCAGTCGCATACATTTCGGGTTTTGGCTCGAAGACGTCGAGCACTTCCACCACATATTGATAGTACTTGATGGCGTTGAAGAGGTTGTCTGCCTTCGCCTCCTTGTTCTCGTACAGTCGCTGGGCGAGGGCGAACTTGTCTGACGAGAGTTTGAGCCGCTCTTCTTTTGTCAGTGAGATGGTGGGGATGTTGAGGATGTGCTCCGAGAAGCTCTCGAGATTGTCAACGGTGCTTTGAAAGGAATGCGGCGAGAAGCAGTTCCGGACTGTCACCGTGTTGACTTTCGAGCCAAGCACGACAGTCAGCGAGTTGAGTTTGTCAGTGCCGTCGTCGCTTGGAAGTCCCGCCTGCGGCTCCGAGACGGCGAAGAAGTCGGTCTCCTTGAGTTTTGCTTCGAGCTCGGCGAGATTCTCGTCAGTGAGCTTCTTCTCCTTCTTAAAGCGGACGCCGCTACGGAGGTCGTCGACGGCTACCGCGATTTTCTTGTCAGCGAGCCGCAGGTCATACCGGAAAATATTGTCAGGCGTGGTGATCTGCTTCTCATAGGATACGACAATGGCTGGAGGAAGTGGTTTGGCAACTTTCGCGGACCGTTTCGCCTTGTCTTCTCCCATTCTTTTGACGAGCAAGAAGCCGGCGACCACACAGATGGCAAGTCCGATTACAAGCACGTAGAAGAGGATGCTGGCGTGCTTCCCTTTGATTTTTGACACATCCTCGTCATCCGTGGCGTCGGTTTTCTTTCCGCCGAAGAAATTGATCTCCGCAAGCTTGTCCGGCTCCGCATGGTCACCCCCGCCTTTTTGTGGAGGCGTCTCAGGCTTCGGTTTGTTCACGAATGAGTCTAGGAAAGAGGAATAACCAGCTCCTTTTGCGGCGTCAGAGTCCTCTTCCTTCTTCATCGCCTCCTCGACGTCCGTCAGCGTTTGAGCGTCGGGGGCGGCTTGGGGCGGCGGAGGCGCTGGAGGAGGAGGCTCTGGCTGCTCCATGGAGGGCGATGGTGGTGGGGCTGCATTCTTTTTCTCGACATAGGAGATGCGGATGGGGCCGATGCCAATCTCATCCCCCGGTTTCAACTGTGCGGGGCCGCTTATCTTCTCCCCGTTGAGTTTGGTGCCGTTTGTGCTGCCAAGGTCTTTGAGGAACCATTTGCCGTTCTCCCACTCGACCTTGAGGTGGTAGCGCGAGGAGGCGGCGGAGGTCATCGGAATGTCGTTGTCGGTTTCGCGGCCCACGCTCAACCCCGGAGGATTGAGGTCGAACTCCTTCCCCTCCAGCTCGCCATTGAGAAAGACAAGCTTCATTTGGGCCCCTCTCTCATCGGAATAACCACTTCGGCGGCAGGCATGACTATTTTGCCTTCGGTGAGTTTCCGTTTCTCCGCCTCAGTCAGTTCGGCGTTGAGGTCAAGCGTGTCGCCAAGCTCACAGGAGGAGCGTGAGACGGCCCCCTCGGGCAGTTCGATCACGCTTGCCGCTCCCGCGCAACTCACGCATGGCCGCCAAGGGCGGAGGCCTTTTTGAACACCTCGAATGGCATTGTCACGGTCAAGGAAGAGCACGTCGAGATTGATCTGCATGAAGAAGGTGTGGATGCTGTCGCAGTTCTGGAAGATCAGGGCGTCGAAGTCGGAGAAGTCTCTTCCGATCATGCCACGGCCGCGGGCCATGAACGACAGCGCCGACTCGGGGCGGCGGGCGACAATTGTTTTTTTCGTGAGATTGTAGATCATCGGATCATTGTCTTAAAAGCTTGCATGAGGATGGGGCCGAGCAGTATGATGAAAACCGAAGGGAAAATAAAAGCCACGACCGGGAACAGAATTTTAACAGGAGCTTCGTTGGCGAGTTTTTCTGCTCTTTGGAAACGTTTCGAGCGCAGCTGGTCGCCTTGAATGCGGAGGAGACTTCCAATGCTCACGCCGAGCTCGTCAGCCTGCGCGATGGCGTTGACTACCGCCGTTAGGTCGTGTTGCTTGACGCGGGAAGCCATGTCTTTGAGGGCGACTCGCCTCTGTTTGCCTAACTGAATTTCCCGGAAGGCGATTTCCAGTTCCTCAGTCAATGCGTCACGCCGCCGTCTGCCAAGAATGTCACGCAACGCTGTCACGAAATCCTTGCCCGCCTCGACCGACAAGGTCAGAAGGTCGAGGACGTTGGGGAGAGCTTTTTGTATCTCGTTGTGCCGCCGAGAGATGACGCTCTTGATCCAGACTATCGGCCAGATGAACATAAGGAGAGACACCAGGAGGCCCATAAGAGGTTGGCCAAGGCACAGCGTGAAGATGAAAAAGGCGATGCCGAGCATCGAGAGAACGAGTCGCGCGCCGACAAAACGTTTGGCGTCGATGGCCTGGTCATACCCGGACATGAGAATCAGCTCGTGGGCGTGGATTCGCATTGGATCGAGGAAGGGATGATCGATGGCGAACTTTAGATTTGGCGCGAAGAGGGCACCAAGTCGGAGGAAGAGCGGCAGCTGCTTCTCCTCGCTCTTCCCCTCGATTTTTACCGTCGACATGAGTTGCGCCATGCCGAGGAAGCCACAAAAGGCACAGGCTCCCGCGCATGCAGCCGCCAACACTTGTATAATCGGGCCTTCACCCATTCTCCACCTCGCCATCGGGTCAGGATTCCCCAATACTGTACTTCAAAAAACGCGGATGTAAATGCGGTTTTTGATCTGCGCTTCTGCAATGGCTTCTCCGTGATAACGCACGAGGGGCATTTCCCTTGGCAAGACGGCCTTCCGATAGAGATAAAAAAAGGGCGGCTTGTCAGCCGCCCTCTCGTGTCGGATCCTTGAGCAGTGGTGGTGTTCTGTTCACCAGCCCGTTGCCCATGGGGGACGTTACTGTTGTTTTCCCGCCTTCTTCCCTTTAACTCCGTTGCGCAGTTGTTCTTTTTGAGCCTTCCGGTCAGCCTTGAGCTGCTCTTTGAACTGCGTGTTCTCCGCCTTTTGCTGTGTCCGATGCTCTTTGAGTTTTGACCTGAGTTGCTTGGCGTCGACTGAGCTGTCCTTGGCAAGTGTTCCCAGGAAGTCGAGATTTTCCTTATGCTGTTTGTCGGCGTGTTCGGCGACTTTCGCCTCAGTTGCCTCCATCTGTGCCAAAACTTTTGCGAGTTTGTCAGCTGGGGCGTTGGCCATGGTGCTTTTCACGAAATCGATGCGTCTGTTGGACTGATCGAGATGGAATTGTTTGGCCGCGGCGAAGTTCTTCTCGGACTGGGCGGAGAGCGCCGCAAGCTGATCAGCGGGTGATTTCCCCTTCAGACTCTGCTTGAAGGTCGTATTTTCTTTCTTGCACTCTGCTTTGAATGCGTCGTTTTTTTGCTGCTGCTCGAGGCGGAATTGCTTGATCTTCTCCTTATCCTTGCCCTTTGGCTTGCCCGCCTTTTTGTCTTGAGTTGCGGGAGGGGGGGAGGACTGTTCTTGGGCGGCGAGTGGGGCGCAGATGATTCCCGCTCCGATGACGGCTGCGAGGGCTCCGGCGACAAGCGTGCTTGTCTTCATTGGCGTTTCTCCTTCAAGCTGTTGGTTCTCTGTTTTTGCTGCCTGCGTCGGCTTCGATTCACTCCGACGATCTGGTGTTCTATATAGACAAACGTTCGAGAAGGGCATTTTATTGTATGAGTTCTAAAAAAACATTGAAAATAGTCGTGTCTATGCGAAAATAGGCTCACGAGAATTTACCGTACGGATAACGGCAGGAGAGAGCGGTTGTTACGTACCTTTAAGTGTCACATCCGCTGGCCTTTGATGGGCCTACAGCCTTCATTATCGGGAAACGTTTTATGACAGCCGCAGTGATGACAATCGAGTTTAGCTTGCCGGGAGTGGAGGGGCTCAAAGGTAGGAGAAAAGTTCTTAACTCATTGAAGGAGAGTTTAAAGCGTATGAACCTTTCCGTGATCGACATCTCGGGGGAGTACCCCCGCGAGGCGGCCATCGGCGTGGCGTTAGCGGCCCATACGGAGCTCATGGCGGAGGAGAGGACGAGGGAGATCGAACGATTTCTCGCCTCGCGCTTCCCGGAATACGACTTCGAGACATCCATAGAACTTCTATAGTGTCTATGGTCATTTTTACGTACGCATTGACAAACGGCACAAAATCTGATAGATTTGTAATCGGGGGTGGAGGTTTGTCGGGGAGGGGAGATTTTAATGCATTATACCAGCCGAGGCGGGAGGCCTCTCCGAATGAACCTTCACATACGGCGTACTTCATGCGTGCCGAATGGCGCATTCACTCTCATTGAGTTGCTGGTAGTCATTGCGATAATCGCTATTCTCGCAGGGATGATTCTTCCCGCGCTGAGCCAGGCCCGCGAGAAAGCCCAGAAAATAAGCTCGATTTCTAATATGAAGCAAATTGGGCTTGCCTTGAGGCAGTACTCCTTCGACTACTACCCGAATGACCGGAATAACTATTTTCCCCCTGAAGACAATAGCGTCGGGCTCGATTTGCTGCGATCGCTCAACTACCTCGAAAATGTACGCATCTTTGTCAATCCCGCATCAGTTCGCACATTGCCGGCGATGAGCGGTTGCTCGATCATCGGGCATTGCTCGTACATGTATAAGGGTGGTTTTACCGACAGAGTGTTCACTGACAGCGGAATCCTCTATGACAGCCAAAGCAACCATGTGCAATACGGTGCGATTCTATTCGTCGACGGGGCTGTCAAGGGATATCCTGGAGCCAATTGGTGGCAGAACAGGGGATGGGGACTCGGCGCCTTCTAAGGTGGAATTCAGGGGGTAGTCGGTTGATGCCACAACGCTGCCCTTATTGCGGGGAAATAGCCAGCGGCCTCTTCTCGCTCAGCTCTTCAGGAAGACCGTTTCACCACTTGATCACCGAGGCTGCCCATGTCATGCCAGCTCCAAACGAGGTGAGGAGTAGATTGTCCCCTTCCGCCAGCCTGCCAGAGCGGTTGAGCTCATCAATGGCGATAGGAATGGACGCGGCCGAGGTGTTGCCATACTTCTCGACGTTCACATAGACTCTCTCGTCCGGAATGCCGAGGCGGCTGCCGACGGCCGTGATGATGCGCAGGTTCGCCTGGTGCGGAATGAGCCATTTGATGTCGTCGCTCTCCAGATGAGCATTAAGCAGCGTGTCTTTGCAGGCTTTCTCCATAGCGGTGACGGCGAGCTTGAAGACCTCCTTGCCCTCCATTTTTATGTAGTGCATTTGTTGGTCTACCGTCTCATGGGAGGCGGGGGCGGCTGAGCCGCCACCCGGTACGAGGAGGAGGTCGGTGTATGAGCCATCGGCGCATAATCTGCTCGAAATCAGGGAGTTGCGGAAATCCTTCCGCTTCTCGAGGAGCACTGCTCCCGCGCCGTCGCCAAACAGCACGCACGTGTTTCGGTCGTTCCAGTTCGTGAATGCGGAGAGTTTCTCGGCCCCGATGACAAGAGCTTTTTTGAAGCGATGGTTGTTGCGCATGAGAGAGGTTGCCACCTCAAGGGAATAGATGAATCCCGAGCAGGCGGCTTGGAGGTCGAAGCAGGCGGCTTTGAACGCCTTCAGGCGGCTTTGGATAAGGCACGCTGTGCTGGGAAGGGGGAGATCGCCAGTTACCGTCGCCACGATGATCAGATCCAGTTCCTCCCCCTGCCGTCCTGCCATTTCCAGTGCTTTCTGGGCGGCCTTGAGTCCAATTTCGGAGGTGGTTTCTTTCTCCGAGGCGATACGTCGTTCGCGGATGCCAGTACGTGTGCGGATCCACTCGTCGCTCGTGTCGACTTTCTTCTCTAAGTCCTGGTTGGTGAGAATGAATGCAGGGGTGTGGGCTCCTGTTCCTGTGATGCGGATACCCATACGAATTTACCCCTGTTCCTTTAACTGAGTGTGTCAGTCCTTATTGTTTCGTGAAAACGCGATGCCGGCCTCGTTAATGCGCCTGACAATTTCTCCATTCACATTCTTTCTGACGAGATCTGCGGCGACCTTGATGGCGTTACGCACCGCTTTCGGGGTCGAAGCTCCATGACCGATCACGCAGATTCCATTGACGCCGATCAACGGAGCCCCTCCATATTCCTCGTAATTGCCGATGGCCTTCAGCTCAACAAACGCCTCCCGGGCCAAAATAGCGCCAGCTTGGCGGAAGGGATTTTTCATAAAGGCTTTTTTCAGCCACAGCATGACCGTTTTGGAGAGCCCCTCACAAGTTTTAAGCACCGTATTGCCGACGAACCCATCGCAAATGACCACGTCGGCCTTGTTCTCAAACATGTCACGGCCTTCTATGTTGCCGACGAAATTGATGGGCATCTGGGAGAGTATCTTGAAGGCCTCCTTCGTCAGATCGTTGCCCTTTATGTCCTCGTCGCCCACGCTGATAAGACCAATTTTCGGGTTTTTAACCCCGAGGGCCGCTCGCGTGTAGACTTCGCCCATCACGGCAAACTGCGCCAGATTCTGCGCCTTGCAGTCCACATTGGCTCCCGCGTCGAGCAGAACAAACCTGCCTTCGGCCGATGGGATGATGGTGGCGATCGCCGGGCGTTCGACGCCCGGAAGCATTTTCATCTTCACTTTGGTGGCGGCCACCGCCGCCCCTGTGTGCCCGATCGTGACCAGCGCGTCTCCCTGGCCTTCGCCAACGAGCTTTGCCCCAATGGTGACGGAGGAATCCTTTTTGCCGCGCAATGCGGCGGTCGACGATTCATCCATGCGCACAAACTGTTCCGCATGGTGGAGATGAAGCCTTTTCGAATCGCGGAGTTTGAGCTTGACGATGAATGGCTCCATAAGCTGGAGGTTTCCCACGAGGGTTATGTCTACACCCTCAAGAGATTTCTCCGGCAATGCCTCCGCCACTCCCTCGAGCACCGAGGCGGGGGCGTAGTCGCCTCCCATGCCATCGACGATAATCTTCATTTGCTGACGGTGACAACCTGTTTGCCTTTGTAGCTTCCGCACGAGGCGCACACGCGGTGTGGCAGGACGGCGGCGTGGCATACGGAACACGCGGTCGGCTGCAGCCCTTTATAGCTGTTCGCCGCCACGCGGGTGCGTATTTTCATTTTCGACGTTTTTCTCTTCGGGACACCCATACAAATCTCGCTCCTTCCGGTATTCTATAATTTCAAGTTATCAAGTTCGCTCCACGGAGTGACGGCCGACTCCTCGACGGCACAGCCACAGTCGCCATTGTTCAAATTCTTTCCGCATTTGAAGCAGAGGCCCCTGCAGCGTTCCGAGCAGACGAAATAAAATGGGAAAGTTATTAAAATATCTTCGCGTATGTCGTCTGTCAAGTCGATCTCCGCCTGGTCGTGCCCTTCATAGAAGTGGCAGACCTCGCTGTTTGACACCGCGAGAGGGAAGCTGGCGGCGCAGCGGCCGCAGCGGCATTCGAGCTTGGTTTCCGCTCGTCCTGTGACGATCACCCCGTTATTGACGAGAGCGGCTTTTAACGCATAGCGAACGGGAGAGATGGAGAGTATTCCTTCGTCATTCACGTCCAGAAGGCTTGGTGGCTCCTCGCCGGAGAAGTCGAAGCCTTCGGTGGTGAGACGCTGTACGAGGATTTTAATCATGAGTGCCCCTTATGCTTTGCGAAGAGCGCTGCCATGACGGCAGGCGGGACGAACGCCGAAATGTCGCCGCCGAGGCGTGCGATCTCCTTGATCATGCGGGAGCTGACGAACGAGTATTGGGGGCTTGGCATGAGAAAGATCGTCTCGCACGTGTCGCTCAGTTCTCGGTTCATCAACGCCATTTGGAATTCAAGCTCGAAGTCGGATACCGCGCGCAGACCCCTGACCACCGCCACGGCGTCGAACTTTTTGACGGCGTCGACGAGGAGTCCTTCGAAGCTGCCCACCTCCAGGTTGAGGTCCGGCCGCGGCAGCTCCAGCTCGTCGAAGAAGCTCAGGCTCATGGCGGCGTCGTAGTGCTGGCCGGTGTGCACCAGCGCCGGCCGGCACCAGGGCGCACGGGCGAGCGCGTGGTAGAGGGGCGCCACCTTCATGAAGTTCGGGCGGGCGCCGGCGACCAGGTGCACGCGGAGCGAGGCCATGCCTTCCCCCAGATCCCGAG
>CAYTFM010000105.1:22630-25883 GCA_964436735.1 uncultured Victivallales bacterium
CACACCTCCCGCAAAAGGGCGGCGCGCTCATCGGTGGTGAAGAGGGCCCGTTTGCTTTCATTCTGGGCCACCGCCACAACGAGGCGGTCGAAAAGACGCGCCGCGCGCCGAATTACGTCCAAGTGGCCGTTCGTCACCGGGTCGAAACTGCCTGGGAAAAGTGCGGTTCTCATGTTCTCGATGCGTGTTTATCGTTGAGGGGATAACGCTGCGGCGCGTATTGGGTGAAGCTCAAAGTCGAGACATAGCAAACACTATGGACATAGAACTTGTGGCACCATAAAATAGGACGGCGCATGCGATTTGCAACCAGCCAGTCTGACGAAGTGGTCCGTGATCGTGAAAAAAGATCATCTTGCGCGTGGTTTGACTACGGCCTCGCGCCTCCGTGGTCACTTCGGCGGATTTTTCCTTGCCCACTCCTCCCATTTCGCCTTGTCCTCGCCATAGTCGGCTCCGGAAATCTCTTTGAGGTTGAGGGCGGCCGTCTGGCGGACTTTCGGATTCCTCGATTCAAGAAGATCGATGAGTGTCGGTGCCCCGGCCTTCTCAAAGGAGGCGATGGCTTTGAGGCAGGCCGTGGCGGTGGAGGGGCTGTCGTCTTGGGCCGCGTCAAGCATTTTCTTCAGTGCGGGGAGGGAGACGGGATCCGCAATCCGCTGGAACGCTTTGGCGAGGATGGCTTGGACGCGGCGGCTTGTGTCCTGCTCGGCGAGTTTGAGCAGATCCTTCAGCGATCCCGCGTCGGCTAACTCGCCAATCACGAAGACGGCCTGTTCTCTGATGAGCAAATCTTTGTTTTCCAGCAATTTGCGAATATCGATCATGTTCGGTTTCGCTTTCGGGGCGAGCTGGACGACGGCGCGCGCCGCCACGCCCCTGACGGAGTTGTCCGGATCCGCGATGTGTTTGACGAGTTCCGGCACCGCCTTGCCGTCGCCGAGTTGTCCGAGGTCGAAGGCGGCGGCGAGGCGGACGTCGGGGGCGGAGTCGGCGAGCTTCGCCAGCATGGCGTCGACCGGAGATGTCTTGGGAGCCGGCTCTTGTGTCTTGATTTCCATATCTTCATCCATGAATTTCTGGGCTACACGCTGGTTTTCGGCAACTTTTTTCACCACTTTCGCGGCGCCTGCGTAGGCTTTTGCTCCAAGGCTTCCGTAGCCATACAGACTGAGGACGCTGTTGGTTGGTCGGGCGTTCTGAGCTAATTCCATGGCCGCCTGCGCCACCTTTTCGTCAGGATCCGCGGACAGGACGATGAGTTCACTCATACGGGGGCTTTCCACCACGATATGTCCGGTCATAGCCTTAAGAGCGGCAACGCGGAGGTCGGTGGTCGCCTCCTTGTCTTTGGCGATGTCGGCCAAAGCGGGAATGGCGGAGGCTCCCCACATGACACGCAGGGCGTCGATGGCGGCAAGCCTCACGGGCAGGGGGCTGTCCTTGACGGATGCCATGCGGGAGAGCAGGAGTGGTATGTCGGGGGTTTCAACCTTTTTCTCCGCTCCGATTGCCGCGAGAGCCGTCATGGCGCTTCTCCTGACAGTTTCATCGACCAGGTTGTTGTCGGCGAGTTCAAGCAGCGGCGTGATCGCCTGCTCGTCGGCGAGTCGGGATGCTGTCTCGATGGCCGCGGCGGCGATCGAGGGCGGGGTCGAGGCCTCCAGGCATTTCCGGAACAGCGCAAGGGCTTGCGTCTTGTCGTCGGCCTTCTTGATTTTTCCTTCAAACAGTAGGGAGGATAGCTCTTTGACGGTGCCGAGGCGGCGGGCCTCGTCCCCCGTGGCGAGCGTTTGGGCGGCAAGCTCGACATATGACGGGCGGGTGAAGAGGAACCAGGCGATGGCGAGAGCGGCAAGGACGAGCGGGGTGGCGATCACGGCGGCGAGGGCTGCCGGTTTACGCTTGATTTTCCTCCAAGTTCTGACGACCGCCAGAATGGGACGCGCCGAGACGCGTTTGCCTTCGAGGTAGGCGTCAAGGTCGCTCGCCAGATCTTGCATCGACGCGTAGCGCTTCGCCGGATCTTTCTCCATACATTTGAGGATGATGTTTTGAAGGGAGGGAGGAACGGCGTCCGGGGCGATCGCCCGCGGGGGGATTGGCTCCTGGTACACCACCCTGCTAAGCGTGTCGAAAATCGTCTCTCCCACGAAGGGCTGCTTGCCGGTGAGTCCCTCGTAGAGCACGATGCCGAGACTGTAGATGTCGGAGCGGTGGTCGATCTCTTTCGTGCGCCCTTGAGCCTGTTCCGGGCTCATGTAGGCGGGAGATCCCATGACCGCGCCGGTCATCGACATGATCGACATGCTGGAGTTGTCTTTAGCGAGGCCGAAGTCCATCAAGACGACCTCGAGGTCATGCCCTCTCAGCATGATGTTGGCGGGCTTGAGATCACGGTGGATGATGCACTGCTCATGGGCCGCCTGCAGGGCGAGGCAGACATCCCTGACTTTTTCAATGAACAGCTCGGGGGGCAGGCGCTCTTCCGGAGGTCCGTCTATGTAGTCTTGGAACGACTTGCCTTCGATGAAGTCCATGGTGAAGAAATACTGGCCGTCGATCTGTCCCATCTCGTGTACGGGAATGATGTTGGGATGATTGATGTTGGCGGCGGCTCTGGCCTCACGCATGAAACGTTTGATCGCGGTCTCGTCTGCGCCCTCGCCTTGCAGAAGGACTTTGAGCGCGAGATCCCTGCGGAGATCGGGGTCGTGGACGCGGTAGACGATTCCCATGCCTCCTCGCGCTATCTCTGTGATGATTTTGTACTTGCCGAAGAAATCATTTTTGATCCCTCCTCCCCTGGAACGGGAGGCGACGGACTCTTTGTCCTTGTCGCTGAGTGCGACCGTGTTGACGGAGGAGAGCGTTTTCCCGTTCCAACTGGGGTCAGGGACAGAGGAGTTCTGAATGCGAGAGAGCGTGGCGGAGGGGATGGCGTTTTTCAGGAGCGGAATTGTCTGGCCGGAGGAGACTGAGGGGCTCGCGGTCCGAGGTTGTTGACGTTCAGGCTGCGGGGCAAGTTCGGGGATTGTCTGAGCGGAGGCGTTCGTTTGCGAAAGCTGAGGTGAGGTTGGGGGGGGCGGCGGGGCGCCGCTGTCCTGGGCGGAGGAGGGCGCAAGGTCGACGGGGAGGAAGGAAAGCGTTTGTCCGCACACCTCGCAGGCGAAGGTCTCTTGCAGGGATACCTGCATCGGGTCGGTTGGCGGGCCGCAGGGGGGGCAGGCGGGTGTCACCTCGTTGGCAAGTT
>CAYTFM010000106.1:0-14535 GCA_964436735.1 uncultured Victivallales bacterium
ATGTCGGGGGGTGATTCACTAATACGCGATGCCGAGGGGTTCAACCAGGGGCTATTATTGCTTCTGCCTCGGAAGTAGTGGAAATGGAAAATCCCCACGAAGCGCTTATCGAAGAAGGCGCGCCAGTCAGATGGTGGTCCACCGATGTGCGGATCGGAAAAATGGATGAACCGCATGGGGTAAATCTATTTCTTGGCCTTCTTGAGCTCGGTTATCTCGTTCTTCCAGAACTCGGCGTCGGATTGGGGGATGACCTTCTCGGCCTCGTCGTACACGCCGTTCAACAGATAGAAATGGAACATGGCGTTGGACTTCTGCGCGTCAGGGGCCTTCTCAACGAACTTGTTAAGCAGATGCAGAACCTTCTGGGGGATGGGAGACTTCTTCGCCGATCCGTCCTGGATCTCATTGATAGGTATAGTGATAGGCTTGGTGGACCCCATGACCGGCACAAGAATGATCTCCCCGTTGGAGATCTTCTCGATCTTGCCCAGAGGGGTCTTCTTCTTGCCATCGGAATCCATGAAACCGATCTCAACCTGCAGCCCCTTGAGAGTGGCGTCGCTGTTGACGAACGAACTCCAGAGCTTCTCGGCCGCCTCGACGCTTTGCTTCATCTTCGTGGCCCACACGGCAATGCCGCGGGCCTTCTCCCGCATCGCGTTGACAACCCTCGGCTCCTCCTTGTATTCCTTGAATTTCGCCTCCTCGTTCATCTCCTTCTCGAACTTCTTTTTGGCGGATTCGAAATCCTTGAGCTTGACCTGGTCAACGATCCCTGCCCGGATGAGGCTCATGCGCGTCTTGAGATCCTCGTCGTAGTCAGCGATCTTCTGATCCTCGCTCTTCTTCTTGTCAGCGTCTTTGCGGGCCGCCTCGGCTTCCTCGTCAGCCTTCTTCTTCGCCGCGGCCTCCGCCGCCATCTTCTTCTTGCTGTTCTCCTCGGCAACTTTGATGCGCTCGTCGTAGACGGCGCGCTTCTTCTGTCGGATCTCGTCCAACCTGTTGCCCTTCTCGTCGATCGGGGCGTACAGCTTGCGCAATTCAAGGCACAACACCTTCTCGGAATCGTTGGCAGGGTCGGGGAATCTACGGAAGAACTCCTCCAACTTGACAAGCAGGTCGGGAGCCTCCTGAATCTTCTTGTTGTAGGCGATGAGTTCGCCGGCCGCCTTCTCATAGGAGGATTTGCCCTCGCCAGACAGAGCCACCGGCGGCTCCGTCGTCCCACCACCCTTTGTGTCAGGTGTGGAAACTTTCGTCGACGTCGCGGTTGTGGTGGGCTTCGGCACCTCGTGAGACAGTTTCTTCGTGGGTTTGTAGAAACTCCAGACAAGCACCGCCGCACATGCACCGACAAGCACGAGAATGATGAACAGCAAGATCACCATCTGCTTCTTCGCCTCATCGGCGCGTTTCCTTTTCAGCTCGGCGGCGTTCATGGGTTTCATCGTCTGGATCGAGTCGGTCTTCACAAGAAGATCCTGCGTGTTCGTGGACACCATGCCGCCGCGGATCGCCGCCATCCCCGTGGTTGTCGTCTTGCCACTTCCGGGTCTTCCCATTTTGGTGCTCATGGTGGATCCCTTCTTCCCCTTCATCGACATGGCGGAGGAGGAGGTGTGGGAACCGGCAGTCGTCGGCGGCTTGCCCATTCTGACAAGCCGCAGATCCTCGACAAGAGCCGAGGCGTCTTGATAGCGCTCGTTGGGATCCTTCGACATCATCTTGTGGATGATGCTGCAAATCGGCGTGGGAATGTCCGCCACATGCTTCCGCGGGGAAATAAGCGGCTCCTGCAAGTGCTTCCGTGCGATGTCGGTCGCATTCCTGCCCTCGAACGGGAAGTGCCCGGTGATCATGTGGTAAAAGGTGGCGCCGAGACTGTAGATGTCCGTGCGCCCATCCATCGGCGCTCCGGTGAGCTGTTCGGGGCTGATGTACTGGGGCGTTCCCATGACCTCGTCCCCGTTGTTGTGTTCAGGATCTCCCGCCATGCGGGCAAGACCGAGGTCGGCGAGTTTGGCCCGCCCGTTCGCGGTGAGCATGATGTTGTCAGGCTTGATGTCGCAGTGGATGATCCGTGCCTCGTTCCACGCATAGTCGAGCGCCTCGGCTATCTGCTGAATGATCGCAAGCGCCTGATCGATGGGGAGGCGATGCTCGCGCTTGAGCTTGCTCTTCAACGTCTCGCCATCAATGTGCTCCATGGCGAAATAGTACACACCCTCGTCCTCGCCCACCGCGTACGCCTGGACGATATGGGGATGGTTGAGCTTCGCGGCGGCGCGGGCCTCCTTGATGAAGTTCGTGATGAACTCGACGTTGCGGACATACTGGTCGGCGAGCACCTTCAGCGCAGCCGGGCGGGCGAGGGATATCTGGTGGGCGAGGTAGACGACACCCATGCCTCCTCGTCCTATCTCCTGAAGAATCAGAAAGTCGCTGATCACGGCTCCCGTGGCGACACGCGAAGAAGGCACCTGCACGACCTCGTTGCAACTGCCGCATCGGACGTTGGTGCCACAGTCACCATTGTCGACCGCAATGATTTCCTGGCAGAATAGACACTGGAACTTCATATATCAGACACCACAGAAACGGTGTTATCAGTTGTTTGCATTCAACAAAAAACGGTTATTTTACCATATGCGAAACACTCTGCCCGCACCGTCAGATGCGGCAATGCGACGACAAGAAATTTCACCCGTTAAAAAAGTCTCCTCACTATGACAGCTGAAAAAACAGCTCATACTATACTTCCCTTAAACCCTCTTTTCCACCTCACTCACTGGGTTACATCTCCATGAATTCCCACGAGACAGGACCAGCACCGATGAAAGGCCCACCGCAACCAGTCAACCGGAGCTTCATTGCTTACGTACTTCCCCCCGAGGCACGTAACCTTTGCGCCAGCGTCCAGGCCAGTCTCAAAAAGGACGGCGTCAAAGGTAAATTCGTGGTGCCGGACAACTGCCACGTCACGCTCCACTTCCTTGGCTATCTCCCGCTCCAGGAGCTCAT
Organism: uncultured Victivallales bacterium; assembly: GCA_964436735.1. Taxonomy (GTDB): domain Bacteria; phylum Verrucomicrobiota; class Lentisphaeria; order Victivallales; family GWF2-38-69; genus CAYTFM01. The sequence continues at coordinate 3,025 of CAYTFM010000106.1, forward strand.
CGCGATCCATGACGCCGTCATTCCCTTGGGGGACAAGCTTGATGAGATACTCTTCCGTCCCCTACGCCTTGACTCTTTTGGACGCCCTCCGAGGGTTCTGTTCATCGATCTTGATGACGTGGGAGGCAAAGGGTGCGCGCTCGCCGAGGAACTCATCATCACCGCCGACCTCACCCCGGAAAAAGGCAGAGACTGGAAGGCGCACCTCACCATCGCCCGCTTCAGATCGGGGAGCGAGGCGCGCACATGGCGCGGCACAACTGAGCTGGCTGGAACACCAGCATGCTTCCGCCCGGAGGGGATCGGCTTCTTCACCAGCGCGTCAGACCGCATCGGCCCCGTATATACCCTTGAGCGGTTCATCGCCCGCCCAAGCAATACAAACACCTATACGCATTCCAATAACCTTTGACAACCACAAGGACACGCCATGCCACCACTCACGCTCAACAACGGATCATTCTGTCTTGATGGGCACCCGTTCAGGATACTGTCCGGCGCCATGCATTATTTCAGAGTGCGTCCGGAATGCTGGCGAGACCGCCTGCGCAAGATGCGCCTAATGGGATTGAACACGGTCGAGACCTACACCTGCTGGAACCTCCATGAGCCAACGCCGGGACAGTTCGACTTCTCCGGACAACTGGACCTCGGTCAATTCCTTAGTCTCGCCAAGGAGGAAGGGCTTCATGCCATTCTCCGCCCTGGCCCCTACATCTGCGCCGAGTGGGAGTTCGGTGGTTTTCCCTGGTGGCTGCTGAAGGATCCATCCCTCAGACTCCGCTGCCACAACGCCCCCTATCTCTCCGCCGTCCGCCGCTACCTCGAGACCCTCATCCCCAAGATCACCCCCCACCTTTCGAGCAGAGGCGGCCCTATCTTCATGGTCCAAGTCGAAAACGAGTATGGCAGCTATGGCAGCGACTCCGCCTATCTGGCATGGTTCGAAAAGACGCTCAAGGGGCTCGGTGTTGACGTCATGCTGTTCACCTCCGACGGCCCCTGCGACTGGATGCTCCAAGGCGGCACCCTGCCGCATCTGCTCAAAACCGTCAATTTCGGTTCCCGCCCCGAGGAGGCTTTCGCCACGCTACGCAACCACCAACCCGACAAGCCATTAATGTGCGCGGAGTTCTGGAATGGGTGGTTCGACCATTGGGGGGAGAAACACCACGTCCGCGACCCCGAGGACGCGGCGACTGCGCTTGACGGCATTCTGTCCGCCGGTGCCTCGGTGAACTTCTATATGTTTCACGGCGGCACGAACTTCGGATTCACAAGCGGTGCCAACTGCTCGAACGGCATCTACCAGCCAACCATCGGCAGCTACGACTACGACTCACCACTCGATGAAGCAGGCGATCCCACTCCCAAATACCACGCCTTCCGCCGAGTGATCGGGAAACATGCGTCGCTCCCCGATGAACCCGTCCCCCCCCCCGCGCCCAAGGCCGCCTACGGCGCCGTGCGCCTCTACGAGCGGGCCGACCTCCTCGACTCACTCGCCGCCCTCTCGAACCCTATCCGCTCGACACCGCCCGAACCCATGGAAACGTTCGACCAAGGTCTCGGAGTGATACTCTACCGCACCAGGCTCCGCGGCCCCCGCGTCGCCGCCGAACTTTCCATTATAGGATTGGCCGACCGCGCCGTCGTCATGCTTGACGGCGTCCGCAAAGGAACCATCAGCCGTTCGGGAGACGCCAAGAAACTATCACTTGACATCCCCGCTGACGGCGCCACGCTCGACCTCCTCGTAGAGGCCATGGGAAGGGTTAATTACGGCCCGGCCCTCGTCGACCGCAAGGGCATCACTGGAGGGGTTACGCTGAACGGGCAGCAGTTCGTCTACGACTGGACCGTCTTCCCGATCCCCCTCGACGACCTCTCCAGGCTCGCCTTCGCCTCCGCTGCAGGGCCTATCGCCCGCCCCGCTTTCCTTAGGGGATCTTTCGATATCGCAGACGAGCCCCTCGACACCTATCTTCACATGGAGGGATGGCAGAAGGGTGTCTGCTGGATCAATGGCTTCAACCTCGGCCGTCACTGGAGCATCGGCCCGCAGATGACCCACTACGTCCCTGCGCCTCTGCTCAAAAAGGGGATCAACGAGATAATCGTGCTCGAGTTCGACGGTTTCGCCTCGCCGGCAGTCGAGTTCATCAACCACCCCATACTCGGAGCGACATAAGTTCCTAGTGCCCACTCATTCTGGTAAATAGAATAACTGCGTGACGCAGGTGTGAAGGCACTGAAAACCGCCCGCGGCAAATTCATTCAAGAGAACATCTGCGGCGGAATGCGCTTAGTTTAGGAGCAAGGCGTGCTTATTCTTTCGCCTTGTCCTTCTTGAAGCCCTTGAAGGTGCCCTTGTAGCCCTTCACGTAGAACTTCTGGTGCTCGTAGATCCAGAAGTCGTCGACGAAGATCTTGTACCGGGGGGCGAGGATCACATCGCACTTGTTGCGGAGGCAGGCGTCGTACGCTGCCGCCGCTTTGCCGGCGGGAATCATCGAACTGAACGTTCCCAATCCAACATCGCCGCCAGGCCCCGCGCCGAAGTCCACGCCGTCGGCGAACTCGTCCGCGCCCCATTTGAACCACAGGAAACGAGAGATGTCGGACTGCCCCTCGATCGGATCGCCCACGACCACGTCCGGAACGGCGTCCGCCTGCACCCTCACCTGGAGCGGCGCGCTGAACTGGCTCATATAGGTGCTTGAACAACCTGAAAATATGACGACAGCGGCGCAGCACGCCGAAAACGCAAGAATATTCGCCTTACCACATCTCATTGATGCCTCCATTCATCGAATTCATTCCGTCATCATCCAATGACGAAGCGCATACTGTATATCTTGTTGTGGCGTACTTAAATAACGACAACTAAAATCTTGCGAATTTCCCCGCACGGCTTGTTAGTGTCTGATAGCGAAGATATACCCGCCATCTGTCGGGGATTCACACAATTAGACATCAAAACAGCTGCTTGAGGGCGGCCAACGCGGCGAGGATGATCACCAGTTTGTTGAACAGCTTCTCCGGCAGTCGCTTGAGGACGGTCACCCCCAGCAGCGCCCCCACGACCAGCGCCGGCATCATATAGAGGTTGAGCAGCACTGACTCCTTGTTGATCAACCCGAGCTGCGCGCTGAACGGCACCTTCACGCAGTTCATGATCATGAAATACCACGCGCCCGTGCCAACGAAAATATTCTTCGGCAGCCGCATCGCCAGCATATAGAGGGCGATGACGGGCCCGGCGGCGTTCGCCATCATGGTGACGGCTCCGCCCACAAGACCCATGGAGGCGGCGAACGTGCGATTGTGGGGGACCGCCGCATCGTCGTCCTCCTTCAATCTCCTCTTCTCGCGCAAATAGTTCAACCCCAGCATGACCAGAATCACCGCCCCAATGATCGGGCGCAGCTGGCCGTCGGTCACCACGCCGAGGGCGAAGTACCCGGCGATGATGCCGACAAACGCCGACGGCATGAGATGGGATAGATGCTTCCAGTCCGCATGCCGACGGTAGAAGGCGACGGCAAAGATGTCGCCCATGATGAGCATCGGCAGCACCACGCCTGTTGACGCCTTGGCGGGAATCACGAATGCGACCAAAGGAATGGCCAGAATGCCCGCGCCCGGCAGCCCGGTTTTCGAAAAACCCATGAGGAAGGCGGAGCAAACAAGCACGCACCACTCACGCATACTATGATCAAGCAAAGATGTCATCTGGTAAGTTTTTCCGGCATATACTTTCACGACTGCCAGTGAAAGTATAAGCCGGAAAAACTATAGTGTCTGATTACCGAAAACAATTTTGTCGCCGAAATTGTTTTCTCTTTTATTTCCGTCGTCGCTCTCGCGGCCACTTTCCACAAACGCTCCATGGGGGCACAGTTTAGGCAATAAAATTAATGAAAACTGAAGACATCCTCCAATCCGCGCTGCATGCGCTGGACTCATGGGACAGAGGGCTCACCCTCGATGAGCTTCTGGATGACCTGCGCCGCCCCGGAGCCGCCCCACACCGCGTCGCTGCTGTTCGCCTATTTCAGGCATATGGGCTTTATCGACGGACTGATCCGCCGCTTTTCCAAGACCAAACCCAAGCCAGAAATCCATAGACTTCTCAGCATCCTCTTCACACAAGGCCACTTCCAGACGGGAGTCGCCAAAGAGGTCGCAAGCAGCGTGGCCGTCGACTACGCAAGAAGCGTCCATGGTCCGCACGTCGCGGGATTTGTCAACGCAGTCGCCCGGAAAGGATTCTCCGCTTCTTTCGGCGAATTCATGAACATCTGGCCCGACAAGGCGTCAATCACCATTCCCGCGCTTCTGCTGAATCGCTGGAAGAAACGGGTCGGGGTGCTAAAAACAGACGAGATCGCGGAGCTGATCCGTCAAAGGCCCACCACCAGCGTCCGTTTGCTACGCGGGGACTCACACGCGCTTACGGCTGCGGGATTCACCCAATGCGGGGACATGCTCTGGAATAAGAGATTCGTATTCTTCTCCGCGGCAGCGGACCACCCTCAACAAGTCGGCAAGATACTAGAAAGCGGAGCCGTCTACGCGCAAGACCCCGCCACTGCGCTCGCCCCCTCCATGCTCGAGCTCGCCGGTGGGGAAAGAGTTTTCGACCTCTGCGCCGCTCCAGGCGGCAAAACCCTGATGCTTGCCGAACTCGCCCCCAACGGGCTTGTCTTCGCATTCGACAGGTCACCGCGGCGTCTTGCGCTGGTAGCGGAGAATCTTCAGCGCCTCAAAGTGGGTAACGTCCGCCTCGTCGTCGCCGACGGTATTGCGCCGCCGCTTGCGGCAGACTCAACCGACGCCATACTCCTCGACGTCCCCTGCAGCAACACAGGCGTCGCCCGCCGGCGCCCGGATGCTCTTTGGCGTTTTTCGGAGGTAAAACTCCGCGAACTTGTCGAACTGCAGTCCCGCCTGCTTGCCGCCGCCACAACGCCGCTCGCCTCCGGAGGAAAACTCGTCTACAGCACGTGCAGCCTCGAACCAGAGGAGAATGAACTGCAGGTGAAACGCTTCCTGAAGGCGAACCCCGCCTTCACGCTGCTCAAGGAAATGGAACTGCTTCCCTCCCCCGAGCATGACGGTGCCTATGCGGCGCTGCTCGGGAAAGCGTAGCTACCTGGCCTCAGCCATCAAACCGCACATGACTCTTGCCAGTAAAATCAAATGGAGTGTGAGAATAGGTATCGTCATGCTGCTCCTGTCCTTCTTCGCCGCCTTCTACTATGCGACGGAGATCGAACCGTGGTGGATTGAGACCACCCATCGCCGCCTCAAAATTCCTTGCATAGGGAATCCGGCGACGATTCGGCTCGCGCACCTCTCTGATTTCCATGTCTCAGCGACGTCACCTCTTGGCCTGCTGGAAAAGGCGATCCCAGTCGTCCAAGCCGAAAAGCCAGACATCATCTGCCTCACCGGCGACTTTATCCACTGGAAACTCAACGATCCTGAATCGTACGCTGCCACTCTGAAACGTCTCTCAGCCATCGCCCCCACCTTCGCCTGCCTCGGCAACCACGACGGTGGGGCCTGGGCCGCCAGCAGTGCTGGCTACCATGACTCTTCGCTGGTACAGGAACTGCTCCGCACGTCAGGCATCACCGTGCTGGTTAATCAGAAGACACAGATCGACCTCAAAGGAAGAAGGCTTGTTGTTGCGGGGCTGGGGGATTATTGGTCTGACGAATGCTCGCCGCATGACACGCTGTCCGAGCAACGCGGGGAAAACAACGCGACGGTCATTCTCCTCTCGCACAATCCCGACTGCAAACACCTGCTGCGCCACTACCAATGGGATGTGATGTTGTGCGGCCACACGCATGGCGGACAACTGTATCTGCCCCTCCTCGGCGCACCATTCACGCCGCTCCGCGACAAGCGTTTCCGCGAGGGGTTAAGGCAATGGGAAGGACATTGGATCAGCGTCACCAGGGGCGTCGGCAACCTTCACGGAGTCCGCCTGAACTGCCGCCCCGAGGTGAGCATCATCGATCTTGAGTAACTCTTGCCGACATCCGCATCCCCGCCACACCCCATCTTAGGCAGAGGCCTTCCCGCCTCTCGGAGGCTTCTGGCACACAGGACAAAAATGCGTACCACGCTGACCTACCACGCTTCTTCTGATGACTGCTCCGCAGCGGGGACATGGCTCTCCCGTGCGGCGAAAGACCTGCAAGGCGTCGGAGTTACGACCGCGGCGGCCCGCGACGCTGTAGAAATTAGATTCACCTGAACCGAGGGTGGTGCCGCGGTTCTCGACCGCCCGAAACAGAACCTCGCGAATCGCAGCGCGCAGCCGCCGGATCTCGCTGGCAGCCAAGGAGTCGACCCGGCGTTCGGGATGTATGCGGGCATGCCACAGTGACTCATCGACATAGATGTTGCCGAGGCCGGCGACGCATGTCTGGTCAAGGAGGAGCGGCTTGATCTGGCGGCTTTTACCGGCGAGGCGATTCCTCAACACCTCGAGGGTGAAAGAATCCTCAAGCGGTTCAGGGCCAAGATCCTTCAAGAGATCATCCTCACTATGGGCAATGGTGAAACGTCCGAATTTGCGCGTGTCATTGTAAAACAACTGTCGGCCGTCCTCAAACGTGAGGATCACGTGGTCGTGCATGCCCGGAACCGCCTGCTGTTCGGGGAAAATAAGTTTTCCCGTCATCCGCAGATGGATCAACAACCGCGCGCCAGTGTCGAGAACCATGACAATATGCTTGCCACGGCGAGTGAGTCGTGAGATCGTTCGCCCCCGTAGCGCCTGGATGAAAAGCTTCGGAGCCATCCCTGCCACAATGCGGGGCCAACGGACGTCAACATCCCGGATAACCGCACGCTCCAATACGTGTGCCCGAAGATCACGAACAACCGTTTCAACTTCAGGGAGTTCCGGCACGAAAAGACCTCATGAAGAAGATTATCGTCAACGAACATTTCCATCTAATCGGCGGTCGTCTCAGGCAACGGCAATCCGGCGGCAATCGCAATCACCTTCGGACAGGTTTTGAAATGCGTTTTGGCGACCGCCCCCAGAATCTCAGGGCCTTTGGCCTTCACCAGGGCGACGGCGACGTTTTCAACCTCCGTCGAGGCGCCTTTGGGTATGCGCATGCCAAGCTCTTCTCCCATGCGGTTGATCTTGGCGACGAACTCGGCGCGAGCGAGAATCGAAGCCGCGGCGACGGCGATGTCCTCCTCGGCCTTCGTCCTCTGCCTCAACTCAATGGTTTTCCCCTTTTCCAGCAACGCCCGCTTGATCAGACTCTCATGCCCGAACTTGTCAGACAAGGCCCATGCGCAGTCAACCCCCTTTTCCAATACGTTCTCAAGCGCACGGGCATGCCCCCACGCGAGAAGACTGTTGAGATTGCGGAACTTCGCATGCAGACGATTGTATGTTTCGGGGCCGATCGCGACAACGGTGAAGTTGCCCTTGACGATCATCCTGATCTTCTGCGCAACCTCAAAAATATTTTTGTCACTCTTGATCGTCTTCGAGTCCCGCGTCCCCGCCGCCACCAACGCCTCAGCCTGGCCATCGTCGACAAACACCGCGGCAACGACAAGCGGGCCAAAAAAGTCGCCCTTGCCGCTCTCGTCGATGCCGATGTGCGGCGAGAACGGCTCCTTGGGCGGCGGCGGATTCAGAACATCCTCGTACCCAAGCTTCGCCTCTTTCAAAATTTCAGGTTCGAGCACGAACAATATGAACTCCTTGGCTCCCTTCCCCTGGACGACCAGCTTTCCACTTTGATACGCCACGAGCCCCACCTGTCCCCGCTCCGCCCCCCAGTGCGCATACGGAACCTCGCGGAACGTCCATCCCTGGTCATCAAGAATCCTTTTCAGATCCGTGATCTGCTCCGGCGTGACCTTATACACATGCGTATCATTGCCACTTTTCAAAACTCACCTCGCCTCAATTTGTCTGAGATTGCGCCGACGACGCAACCTCTTGCCGCCTTTTAGCAGCCCGGAGCGCCCGGGCGATCCCGTAGCCCAGCCACATCGCCGCCGTGTCCACCAACAACGCCAGCACCCACTCGCCTATGGGGCTGCCCTCGAGATACAACTGGCTCAAACTGAGAAGCCAAAAGCAGAGCAGCACATACCCTAAATGCGTAAGGACATGCTTCCGAGTGATCACGGTCAGCACGCCAAACATAAAGAGAGAGACGGAAAAAGCAAGCACCCATGGCACCGCCTCGCGGATGAACTCAACACCTATCGCAGGAGCGACTTGGGTGCTGGCGAATCTGAACGCCGCATTCACCGCGAAAACAAGCAACGAGTCGCGGACTATCAACAGGTAGTTTCGCCTCAAAAACCACGGCAACTCGAAAAGCGACGTCCACAACACGCCAAACACGATGCCCACGCACACCCCCAGCAACGCCGAGTTGAGCGGCAGCAACTCTCCTTGGCACACGATTCCGGCGATTATGCCAAAGAAATATTTTCGCAGTCGTCTGAATCGATCCATGCGGTTTCTTCAGATGGGAGGATCAATGCGGAAAAGTTTGCCCAACAAACTGCCGACCTCCGAGTCGGACATCTGCTTAGGATTCGTCCTCATGCTGTTGCTTCTGCAGTTCGCCACGACAAAACAGCGGTCTTGCTCGGTCATTCCGTGTGACCGGAAATCCCGCGGAATATCAAGATTCTCAAGGAGCCTCTCGACAATGGCAATAAACTCCTCAGGGGCATTGCCGCCTCCGCACGCCCGTGACAAGGTAGAGAGTTCCCGCATGCGGCTGGGTAGATTCACCTTTAGGATATGCGGCAGAAGGACTGCGCAGACATATCCGTGCGGCAGGAAATAACGCGCGCCGATCGGATGGGCCAACGCATGAACCGCCCCCAGCCCGCTCTGCGAGAAGGCCATACCGGAAAGCATGCTTGCCTCGGATAGGACGTAGCGGCTTGCAGTAGCCGACGCATTGGTAAAAGCCGTGCGAACACTTCCGACAATCTTCACAACCGCTGACAATGCCAGGGCTTGCGAGGCAGCATTCGTATTCTTCGAGAGATACGACTCGACGGCCTGCACCAGGGCGTCCAAGGCGCTGAATACCATAACCTCTCGCGGACAGGAGTAGGAAAGCTGCGGATCTATCAGTGCGACCCGCGGCAGGAGCCACTCATGCCGGATTGACTTCTTGATTTTTGAGGCGGGCTCGAGCAGCACCGCGTTTCTCGTAAACTCCGTCCCCGTTCCGGAGGTGGTTGGTGCGGCAGCGAAAAACAGGCTTTCACAGGTGAGTTCCCTGCGTCCATGAAAATACTCTTCAAGCGTCCCTGTGTTCGGTATGATGGCCGCCGCCGCCTTCGCCGCGTCGATCACCGATCCACCGCCGACCGCGACAACACAGGACGCCTTGTGGCTTCTACCACGTTCAATAACTTCTTCCACGGCGTCGAGAGGTGCCTCGTGGGACACGCCAATCTTGAGGGCGACCTCCCGTCCGGAGAGCGATGCCAGCAAAGTGTCGCACGCTCCGCAGCCATGAAAATGCGTTCCCACCACAAGAAGGACTTTGGAGGATGCGGGAAGATGCTGAGAGAGAGTGGGGAGCGTTCCTTCCCCAAAGATGATGACCGGCGGATATGCGAGAGAATACGTTGATTGCATAGACAGCCCCGCTCCATATAGGAAATTAGGGGCCACGAGCTTCCGCCTGCCTTAGTCTATCTCGCGCAGAACGGTTTTAAAGCCTTTGTCCCCGTCGTCGGCCTCCGCAAGCACAACCTTCGGAACCCGTCCAGCACGTGTTTTGGTATCCCGGCGGACCTTGAAGATGAACGTCTGGGAGCCCGCCTTGATTTCGTCGTCGTGCCGCAGGTTGAAGGTCTCGTTCTGGAGTTTCCTGTCGTTGACGAACGTGCCGTTGCGTGAGCCAAGATCGATGATGACATAGCAGCCATCGTCGTCGCGCTTGATACAGAAGTGCTCACGGCTAAGCTTCGGATCGTTCAGTATCTGGAAGTCGGTGTGATCCTCTCTTCCGAACACCACCATCCGATCTACTGGGATCTCGAAGTACTTGGCCTTTTCCTGATCAGTATAATAGACGTAGGCCATAACCTGAATCCGTGTGGGCGGCCTTGACGAGACCGCCACATTTCACGCCGCCGCAAGGCGATAGACAGCTTCTCACGCCTTTTCGATCTTGCCGGACCTGATGCACTGGGCGCAGACGTAGACGGATTTGACGGTGCCGTCAACTTTGATTCTGGCAGTCTGGATGTTGGGCTTGAAGAGGCGTTTGTTGTTCTTCACAACGTGCATGCCGATTCCGCCCTTCTTCTTCGCCAGACCTCTTCGGGTGACAGTACCACCGACGACCTTCTTCTTCGCGCAAAACTCACAGACCTTGCTCATTGACATTCCCCGTGTTCAATAACTTGCTCGATATCTTGACATAAACCCAAAAGAGCTCTTACTATACGCCTGCTCCCCTGATTTGCAACGCCTCCAGCTGTGATTCGCAATTTTTCCAAATTCCGCCGCACACATCAACGCCGAACGGCTCTCATAAAACTGCGCGGGCAGCTCCCGACGACTTTCTTGAACGCCCTCGACAACGAGAAGGGGGAGTCGTAGCCAGTCATCTCCGCAACTGCCTCGAGCTTGAGGCCGGCGCGCAGCAGCGCCTTTGCCCTTTCGATGCGGATGCCGCGGACCACCGTCATGGGCGGATCGCCGACGCATTGCTTGACGACCGCATGGAAATGCGGTGTCGACAAGCCGGCTCGGCGAGCTAGCCCCTCCACAGTCCACTTCCGCGAGGGATCGGCGGCCACTTCCCGCCATACCGAATCGACAGACCGACTATACACCGCGGCAGCCCCATTCTCTATGCCTCGCCCAATTTCCCGCTCCAGCATCGACAGGATAAGCTCACAAAGGAATTTAGGGACTGCGGCGGACGGCTTTCCCAGCGACTGCGACTCATCGAATGCCGCCTCCATCAACCCTTGCGCCAAAGCCAGCCGCCGGGGAGTCACCCCATGACTCTCCCTCCTCGAGAACCCCACCCAGCGGCGATGCTCGGCGTCTAAATGCCACCAGATCATGGCCAAGGGGTTGTCGGCCCAATAGTGATGCAGACCGCCGGCGCGCAGAAAAAGCAGATCACCTGTTTCCAGCGCATGATCATCCCCGTCAAGCCGATATCCCATTCGCCCCCTTGTGCAGACGCCGACAAAATGGTGCCGACAGCGTGGTCGAACGACCAGATAGCCATTCACAAGCTCACTCAATCCGGCGAGAAGAACGCCATTCCCGAACCACGACTCCGCCGCCCCCTCATCTCTGAAAACAACGAATCTCTCCCTGGAGCCTTTAGGAATAATAAGAGTATCTGTTATGTTTTTAAAAGTTTCTGCCATGTTATAAATTCCAATGTTAGCCTATAATCTAAGACATAAGCTGATATTACGCAATTGATCAATAAAATACTATTGGGTATA
>CAYTFM010000106.1:14545-18397 GCA_964436735.1 uncultured Victivallales bacterium
TGAAGGCGCGAGTCGTGTTGAACAGGGATTTCACGATTGGTGAGGTCGATCCGAGGATCTATGGCGGGTTCATCGAGCATCTTGGTCGGGCGGTGTACGAGGGCATATACGAACCGGGACACCCGATGGCCGACGCGGAAGGATTCCGTTCAGACGTGATCGACCTCGTCAGTGAACTCGACATGCCGATCACGCGCTACCCCGGCGGGAACTTCGTCTCGGGATACAACTGGGAGGACGGGGTCGGCCCGCGCGGCTCAAGGCCTGCCCGCCTCGACCTCGCCTGGAAGGCGCTTGAGCCAAACACCTTCGGCACCAACGAGTTCATGAACTGGTGCAGAAAAGCGCGCAGCGCACCGATGATGGCGGTGAACCTTGGCACGCGGGGGCCCGCCGAGGCGCAGGCCCTTGTCGAGTACTGCAACCATCCCGCCGGAACGCACTGGAGCGATCTCCGACGCTCACACGGCTGGGAGGCGCCACATGACGTCAAGGTGTGGTGTCTCGGCAACGAAATGGACGGCCCGTGGCAGACCGGTCACAAGACCGCCGCGGAATACGGCAGAGTGGCGACCGAGGCCGCCAAGATGATGAAATGGACCGACCCCTCCATCGAACTCGTAGCGTGCGGTTCCAGTGGTCCGAACATGCCCGAATTCGGTCAGTGGGAGGCAACCGTCCTGGAGCACGCCTACGACCATGTCGACTACCTCTCCCTCCACCGTTACTATGGCAATCAAAGTGATCAGACGCCCGGCTTCCTCTCGATGTCGGACGAGATGGACCGCTTCATCAAAAACGCCGTGGCCGCCTGCGATTTCGCCAGGGCAAAGCTCAAGAAGACAAAGAGAATCATGCTGTCGTTCGACGAGTGGAACGTCTGGTTCCATTCCCACGCCACCAATGCGAACTCACCTGAATGGTCGTTCGCGCGGCCTATTCTCGAGGATGTGTACACGATGGAGGACGCCCTTTTGGTCGGTGCGCTACTCATCACGCTGCTGAACAATGCAGATCGGGTGAAAATGGCATGCCTGGCCCAGACCGTCAACGTGATCGCCCCCATCATGACCCGCAAAGGCGGCGGCGCCTGGCGTCAAACAATCTTCCATCCGTTCAGCCTCACCTCACGGCATGGCCGAGGCGTCGTGCTACGCCAATCCGTCGAGAGTCCGTCTTACGAGGCGGAGTTCGGCCTGGCACCGAATGGAAAGGCCGAGGTCCTGAAGGACGTCCCGTATCTGACGAGCGGAGCCGTCATGGATCAGCAGACAGGCGAGACGAATCTGTTCGCCGTCAATAGAAGCCTCGACAAGGAGATGGAACTTGAAGTGGAACCGCAAAACATCGGGACACGACGGATCCTCGAATGGACCGTTCTGCAGCATCCAAACCTCAAGGTCACCAACACCGAGGCATGCGAGGCTGTAAAGCCGGTCAGCGGTGCTGGCGCCATTGTGAAAAACGGTCGTATAACCTTGAAGCTTCCCCCCGCATCCTGGAACATGCTCAGAATAGGCGCGAGGTGACAAAACCGTCGCACCAGCCATCCGCTTGACGCCGCTACAGTTCCGCGGAACGGAGAAACTCGGCAAGGGGGATGTCGGCGGGCAGCAGATCGTACGCCATAAGGCGGGAAGGCTCTACCCACGCAAACTTCTGCCCTTCCGTAGGAACCGGGTCAAACGATTTGTCGAAAGGGATGGCTCGGTAGAACTCAAGATACACCGTCTTCGTGGGATATTCGTGCCGCATGGAGAATAGCAGGTCGAGTGGGATGACCTCGACGCTCAGTTCCTCCCTCATCTCCCTTACAACGCAGGCTCCTGGCCGTTCATTGAGCATCTTCTTCCCGCCAGGAAACTCCCATTTCCCGGCGAGATGCCTCCCCTCAGGACGTGAGGTAAGCAGGATTCTGCCCCCCCGTCGGACCACCGCAGCGCACACATAAGGCACATCGACGCCAACGGTCTTCATAACGCATCCAACGGAAAAGCACCATCATGTCCTCGACGACTCATTTCTGCGGCACCACGTCGAGGTCTTTGACATCCTGCTTGCCAGCCCCCTTGGCATCCTTCTTCTCCTCCTTCTTGAGTTCCTTCAGCAGGTCGTCCTTCTTGAAGAGTAGGGGGTCGAGGCGGAAGTTGTTGACGACGTAAGTCCATTTCCCAAACTTGCTTTGCTCGCCTGCCGCCTGGTTTTTGAGTTTCTGTACCTGCTCTTCGTGAGCTTTCAGCCGTTGCTCCCTGTCCTCGGGTTTCTCATCTGCCGGCCCATCGGACAACGGGTAGTCGATGAAGGCTATGTTGAGTTTGACGTATTTCGCGGAATTCTTCTCCTTGCCGACGGAAACGACATACTTGAGACCGCTGAAGGTCAGCGCAGTGAAGACTGCGGGGGTGTCGAGTCCCGTATCCTTAACATCGAGCACCGGATCCGCCACCGTGTCAAAATCGAAACTGCTCAAGCAGTTGGCGACTCTTGATACCTTGGCAGGATCAATCTCCCTGCCCTCCGGCACCTCGGTAAGAACCATCTGGTCCGCCTGTTTCACACGCGTGACAGCCCACTGGACAACCCCGTCGCGGACGAGTTCGGCGGATTTGAGGTTCGAGGCGGAGATGAAACTCTTGTCGAGCCAGTCCTTCGAGGTCGAGTCGACTTCGGCGAACTGGTCGTTGACGACCACGACCTTGAGCGGCTTCTCGCTGACCAGCACATAGCGGCCCTCGGGCATGGAGAAGTCCTCCATCTTATTCTCCCTTATCCGCTTCTTCCCGACTATGAGGGAGGCGAGTTTCTTGCCATCAGCCGCAAGGAGGTCAACCTCCGCGCCGCACCCTGGTTGGTCAGGCTTCAACAACTCAAGCGTGGAAAGCCCGGATTCGTCAACCCGGACGTTCTGGGCGACTTTTAGTTCGGTGAGCTTACGCACAAAGTCGGCGATTTTGTCGAAGTTGGCCGGATAGCTGTAGAGCTCCGAAACCTCCCATGCGGTTTCAGGCTTGCGAACCGCGACAGTCTTGTTGCCTCCCGAGGTGATTTTGATGCCACGGACATCATTCAAGGGTAGATCGCTGAATATCTTGCCCCCGATGTTCCTCTCCTCGCTCAGGACCTTTTCCTTGTCCTTGTCGACCACGAGCACGCCGATGACGCACACAATGATTGCGAGAGCCACAATGATGAGGAATTGTTTTTGAGTCATGCTATCTTACTCCTTCTCTTGGTGTAGAGTGCCACGCACACGCCGAAGATGATGACCAACAGCGGCACTAATCCGATGTTCAGGCACTCGACGAACATCTCAAGGTTGTCGATCTTCTGTCTCAGCTTTTTCCTGACCTCTTTGAGGTTCTTTTTGGCCTTCGCCTCTTTCTCCTGGAAGTTCTTCAGCTCCTGCACCTGTTCGGGGGAGAGGATGTATTGCTGATCCTTGCTTTTGTTCTTCTGGAGCTCATTGATGCGACGTTCGGCCTGCTTGAGCTCGTCCTCGATTTCGCTGATTTTGCTCTGAAAATTCTTCTGCGCCTCGGCCCGCATCTTGTCGACCAACTCGAACGGGCGGTTGGAGAAACTTCTGCAGCGGATGCTGATCAGGTTGACGTCGCCGGACACCTGGTCCGCAGCGTTTTGAACAAAATTCAGATTGTCGTTAAGCGGCTGAATGATGGTCTGATTGAAAATTTTCTGGCTCTGCACGCAGAACTGATCAACCAACATGTCCACATCGCCAACCAATACGACCACCCCTTCCTTCTGGGACTCCTTGATCCCTTCCTCGGTCTTCGCATCCTTCTGCTCCTCCGCCTTTGGGTCTTTGGGTGCCTTATTGTCCTTCTTGTCATC
>CAYTFM010000106.1:18498-25749 GCA_964436735.1 uncultured Victivallales bacterium
GCCAGAGAGCTGGACTGCCAAAGCCAACTCCTTCCCACCGGGCTTGAAGTTCTTTATGATTTCCGAACCTGGCGTGAGATGCATGAAGTTCTTCTGGATATCCGCCTCCGTCGTGGTCTTGAGCAGCACGGTCTTCTTCACGCCCTGGGCTGGATCACCCGTGAAGGCGCCAGCGAAAATCATATTGAGCTTTGCGAGCTTCTTGAGGACCACGTCCTTATCGTTCATATTCTTCGGGGTCAGATTGAGAATCGCCGGGAACTGCTCTCCGGCGATGTCGCGCATGTTCTGGAACGCTGAGTCGGGCCCGACGACCACGACCTCGCCGCCTTTGGAAAATTGCAGTCCCCAGGCTGACAACAGCTCGGTCATGTCCGACGCCCCTGGCGGGGGCGACTGCCCGAACATGGCCTGCTGCGGATTGTCGCTCTCGGCGAAGCAGTATGGGTCGAGGAAGGCGACGATTCTGCCCCCCTTCAGGAGATACTGATCGATGGCGTATATCGTCCTCTGGCTGAGGTTTTTAGGATGCACAAGCATCACGACATTGACATCATCGTCAATCTTCTCGAATGGCGGCTTCAGCTCCCTGACCTCGAACGTGCGCTTGAGTTCCTGAACGAAAATCCAAGGGGGACGTGGCTGCTTCCGTCCCGACATCATATCAGGAGCGCCGCCCAGCAGCGGGAATTGGCTAACCACGCCGATGACCGGCTTCTTGGGGTGCGTGACCTCGTAGATCGCCCTCGTGATATCGTACTCAAGCGTCTGCTCGTCACGGGGATTGAAAAAGGGAATAGGAACGTTCTTGTCAAGGCAGTTCACCGCCAAACCGAGATAAAACTTCTCGGCGTTCCTGAACATCTGCCCCTCGACCCCGTCAAGGGTCGCCGAATCCTCCGCCTCCGAATCCGGAGCAGGATCATACCGCTCGAGGACAATCTTACCCTTGCCGGCGATCAGGTATTCGCCGAGCAGGTCATCCACACGCTGCGCATAGGTCTTGAGGCCGACGGGCATCCGGTTTTCCTTGTGGGTGCAGTAGAAGCGCAGGGTGACCGGATTCTTGACCTGCGCGATAATGTTCTTTGTACCGTCGGACAGGCTATAGAGTTTGTCCGATGTCAGATCGACCCGGAGGTGGACCTTCTGCATGATGAAGTTCACGGCAACGATGATCACCAGGGCCGCCACGACCCCCGCCGTGGAGAACACATATTTGTTGGCAAAATTCTTAGTCATACTTTCAAGCTCCTCTTGCTACGGTGACGTACACATCCAGCATCCGTCGGCACTCTCAATTCCATGCTCGCCTCCTGCTCTGCAGAGCCACGCCGGAGGCGAAAAGACCGAAGACGATCATTGACACGAAATAAAGGACGTCCCGAAAGTCGAGAACGCCCTTCTCCATTGAATAGAAATGAGGGAGCGCGCTGGAACCGGTAATGATGTCCACAAGCGTCACGGGGGCCCAGCTCGTGAAGAAATTCGTCACCGAGGTGTGGCCGGCAAGCAGCAGGGCCAGGCAGACGACCACCGAGATGATGAAACTGATCACTTGGTTCTTCGTGAGGGTCGAGGTCAGGCATCCAAGAGCGAGGAATGCGCCAGACATGAGGGCGCAGGCGACATAGCCCGCGACAATCATCCACTGATCGGGATGGCCAAGGAGGTTCACCGTGATGACAATCGGGAAGGTGAGCGCAAGGGCGCAGAGAATCACACACCATGCCGCCAGAAATTTCCCCAAAATCGCCTCTGGCACCGAGATCGGCATCGTGAACAACAGCTCGATCGTCCCAGACCTCTGCTCCTCCGCCCAGAGTCGCATCGCGATCGGCGGCACAAGCACTAAATACAGCCACGGTTGAAAGGAGAAGAAACTGAAGGCAAGAGTGGCTTCGTTGTTGTTGAAGAAGTTGCCGAACGGTGATGACGCGAAGGTGAAGAAGCCGGTCAGGAGCAGGAAGATGACGATGAACACGTACGCCAATGGCGAGGTGAAGTAGGCGATAAGTTCGCGCCGCACAATAGATGCAATTCTTGTTGTTGATCCGTTCATGGTTCATACCTCCGTGTCGTCGTTCAACGTGACTTTGCGGAACACCTCGTCAAGGCGACCGGAATCGGTGCGCAATTCGCTCAAGACGATGCCGCGCTCGGTCGCCATGCCCGCCACCTTGGCGGCGAGCAAGGCGAGATTATCCTTGGAGTCGGGATGAATTCTAAGTGTGGGACTTGCCGCGTCCCGCTCGATGTCAACCTTCCTAATCTGCGGCAGATTGCGCAATGACTCCTGAAAAACTGGGACGTCACCGCTCTTGATCCCGACGACCAGCGTTCCAGCCTTGTTCGAACGCGCCATCAGCTCGGTCGGCGCCCCGTCCGCCACAATCTTGCCATCAGCGATGATGATAGCCCTCGCACACACAGCCTCGACCTCTTCGAGGATATGCGTGGAGATGATGATGGTCTTCGTCTTCCCCATCTCACGGATCAACTGGCGCACGCCATGCTTTTGATTGGGGTCAAGACCATCAGTGGGCTCGTCCATGATCAACACCGGCGGGTCATGGACGATCGCCTGGGCGAAACAGACGCGCTGCACGAACCCTTTCGAGAGTGTGTCGATGCTCTGGTTCACGACCTTCTCCAAGTGGCACAGCGAGACGACCCGATCGACCGCCTCCCGCGACTTCGCCCCGGACATGCCGCGGAGCGAAGCGGCGAACGTTAGGAATGACCGCGCCGTCATATCCTTGTATGCGGGGGACTGCTCTGGCAGGTAGCCAATCAACGCCTTGGCCGTCATCGGACTTTTCAGCATGTCTATGCCACCGACGCTGATCGAACCGGACGACGGCTCCAGATATCCCGTGATCATCCGCATCGTGGTAGTCTTTCCCGCCCCGTTTGGCCCAAGGAAACCGAGAACCTGCCCCTTCTCGACGGAAAAGGAGACATTGTCCACGGCCGTCTTCGGCCCGAAGCGCCTCGTCAATTTCTCGACGGGTATCATAAACGCCTTACTCCACTATTGTTCGGTACATTCTTCTGGACTGACGACATAAGACGGCAACTCATAGCTATTTGACACCATTCGTCGGCCGTTGTTCCATGCGCCACGGGAAAAGCAGCAAAAATCTTTAGTTTCCTCCATCATGCTTGAAAGTCAAGTAGCGTTTCGAGGGTCAAAGTCAAAAAACTCTTTGTGTTGGAGCGGGCGCTCCGGCAAGAGTCGGACGGGAAAAGGTATGATGCGTCTCGCTCAAGGCTCAAGAATCGACAACTAAACACACGCAAATCGGGCTACCTTCAACGACGAGCGCAACTGCGCCGGATTGGCGTGGGAGATCCTCCCATTCATCCTCGTGAATATCGGAGGCAACCGGAATGGAGAGATTGAAGACCGGCTTCTCTCCAGCCACCTCGGTGAGTATGTTGCCGCACACCACATTCAGCAGCTCTTTCAACGCATCGTGGGAAGCCTCGCTCAGCCGGTGTGGACTGCCCTCGCTCCCCTGTTCAAAATAGCCCGCGTCGACGCCCAGCATATTCACCGCCAAACTTTCGCAAACCGACACCGGCGCGCACAGAGTCACAGAACCGGACTTGGGGCCATGGAAACTCATGGACGCCTTGAGGCAAACTCCCTTAGGCCGCGGAGGAGGAGCACCCTCCGCAGGTGGATCGGCGAACATGAATGCCTGCCTCTCCAGCACCTCCGCAAGCACCCTGGCGGCCACCGCAGGATATGCGCTCGTGTCAACCGTTTCCATCAGCCCCCCCCTCCAACACGCTGTTAAGCAGCTTCCGTATCGCCTCGGGAGTGAAAGGTTTACGCAGATAGCCCCGAGCTCCCTTCTGCATGAACTGGTCGATCCGTGTCGCACTCCCCTCAGTCGAAATGACAACGACTGGCACCAATTTGAGCACGGAATCGGCCGCCATCCGGTCAAGCAGTTCGATCCCGCTCATCACCGGCATGTTGATGTCGGAGAAGACCAGATCGATCTGGTGGCTACGGAGCATCCCCAGCGCCTCCTCCCCATTCGCCGCCTGAAACACCTCTTTGACGGGAACTCCGGAAAGATAAACCACTTTCGTGATCACATCTCTTGCGACGAACGAGTCGTCCACCACTAAAAAGTTGTATGGCATGTACCCCTCGCATTTCCCAGACAAAGTGGTTATCGGCTTGTGAACGCCTTCAAGCTGAATTTAGTCGAGCCTGAAATCCCTGCAAAACCATTGCGCGAGACCAATCTTGTCCCTTTTACAACTCACGTTCCCCCTTACCACTCCGGATCAGCGTCTGCCCCGTGGCGATGCGCAAATAGACCGTCCGGGAAATCGCCCCGCCGACATCCTCGGCATTGATCAGTATGTTGTTCTTCCATAGCACTTTGCGAAACACCGTGTAATTCCGTTCGCCAATTTTGAAGACGCCTTTGTCGTCAAGCAGACTCGCCGCCCCGATAGCCTTCACGCTCAAAGAGGAGCGCATCGCGCCTCGGGCAAAAACAGCATCCAGCAAGGCGAGCACTCCCGTGTCGGTGAACATGCATGGCTTCGCAAGGGCTTTTTCGGGATCGACAGAGGAAAGCGGCAGCATGCAGTGGATGAGCCCACCCACCTTCGCGCGATGGTCATATACTGACACGCCAAGGCATGAACCGAGAGCATAGGTGACGAGCACGTCATCAGGATCAGACGACACCGCCATTTCCGATATCCCCACGACAACAATCATCGCTTTCCCAACATTTCCATTATTTCCACCCCATCCTCGGACAATCATCATATCGGGCATTTTGCGATTGACCTATCCGCCGCGGCGCACAGCGGCACCGCCCAATGGGATTTTCCGTAGAGACGTTCAGACTCTAACCACCCGTGCATGAAAAGTCAAAACCAATGTTGATAAACCCATAAGAGGTTAATATATTCTAAAGCCACAGGCGGAACCTTGAAACAAGGGTTCAACCACACGTCGCGCTAAGCAAGCATCATCGGGGTTTATGAATCAGACTTTTTTCATCGCACAAAGCAAGCTTGAAAAAAACAAGAAAGCTCTTCTTGTCGCCGCCGTTTTTTGCATCCTCCTCTTCATCGCTGGCTTCGCCGGAGCACTCGCCAAGCAGCGATGGCAAATAACCATCTCCAACCTAATCCTTCTCATACCTTTCGTATCCTGTTTCTATCTTTGTTCCACCACCAACCGGACATTCTTTGAAACGCATCTCCTCACGCGGGGAGTGGAACGGAAAGATTATTTCACCGCTGGCGTGCTGGCGTGTGGCATACCCTCGTTCATACTCCTCCTCCTGTCATGGTTGGCGTTCATCGTTCTACACGTCATGTCAGCGGAACCCGCCCCCGAGTTGAGAATGACCGCCGCCAAAGCTGCTGTAATACTCATGCTGTTGATTATGGATCTTTACCTACTACTTTGCCTCGCCTACAGCAGCGGCATCTTCGGTTATAAATTCTCGAATTTCGCTCTTGCCGTCTTCCCCTTCGCATTCAGCTTCAAACCTGAGAGGGTTTTCGAGTTCTTCCAAGTCAGCTATGCCTTCCCCCACTTCATGCATGATCCTCTGCGACCAACTATATATGCGAACCTGGGAGGGCATGTGCACATGGCCGAGAACCTTGCGGTGGGAGTGTTGGTGCTCCTTGCAACTTTTAGAATCTTCCAACAAAGAGACATCGGGTGAGGTTGGATTTTATGGAATATCACGTCAAGACGGAAAACCTCGGCAAGATCTACAAGAAATGGTACGAGAGCGATGGTAAACACTCCCTAACCTCACTGTCGATCGAGGTTCCAGCAGGCTGCATCTTCGGCTTCCTCGGCCGCAACGGCGCCGGCAAGACCACCACCATCCGCCTCATGCTCGGCCTCACCCGCCCCACAACCGGCGAGTTCTGGCTTCTCGGGAAAAAATCCAGCGACAACTCCGTCAAGAAGGACATCGGCTACATGCCCGAACTGCCGACGCTTGACATGCGCGACACGCCCCGCTCGCTTCTCCACATGATCGGAAAAATCTCGAGAATGCCCGACAACGAGATAGAGAAGCGCACCGATGAGGTTCTCGCCGAGGTTGGACTGAAAGACAACATCGATGATCGGTTCGGTTCCTTCAGCAAAGGTATGAAGCAGCGCGCCGAGTTGGCCCAAGCTCTGCTATCCGACCCAAAACTCCTGATCCTTGACGAGCCATTCTCGGGACTCGACCCCCTCGCCCGCCGTGAGGTCAGAGACCTCATAATCCGCTACAACAAGGAGAAAAACACCACCGTCTTCTTCTCCTCCCACATCCTCGCCGACGTCGAGATCATGTGTGACGCTATCGGAATCATCGACAAAGGGGTGCTCAAAGCAGTCGGGCAGAAAGAAGATCTGCTTGGCATTGATATCATCGAGATCTCAGGCAAGAACATCCAACCCGCCGGACAGATGTTCCTGGAAAAAATGAGCGACCAGATATCAAGAGATAAGGACAAGGTGTCCGTTTTCGTCTCCCCCAACAAAGACCCAGAGAAGATCGCCGATATTTTCCGCAAGCACGGAGCCTCGGACATTAAAATACAGAAACACTGCAAGAGCCTTGAGGACTTCTTCATGGCCACCGTAGGTTCGGACGCAGGCGCAGGAGTCTCTACTTGACACGTTCCGCACATCCGCCGGGGGGCCCTTCCACTCGCCTGCGCATGTCCGACCGTGACCAGGAAAAGAGTATTCACAGCAGGAAGTAGCGAATGAGCCAGGATTACACAGCACTTCTCCAAAAACTTGGCTCATCGCCGGTAAGCGCCGAACTCCTCTCGCGACTCAACAACCTCGGGCGCGACAACAAAGACCAGCTTACCGGCTTGTTCGACTATCGCTCCTTCACGTTCCATCTACAGGAGTCGCTCGCCGCTCACCAGCTCTCATCAATAGCCGCCATCAGTGTTGACCATGTTCAAGAACTTAACCTCATCAGTGGCTGGGTGATCGGCGACATAGCCCTCTGCTCATTCGCCTCTTTCATAGAGAAAACTCCCACTCCCATCTGCTTTTCCGGACGCACCTCGGGAACCACGTTCATGACCTTTTTCGACTCCTCCAACACCCAGCAGATCCGCCAGTGGATTCAAGCCGCAGCCACCCATCTCGCCGAGCTTAAGCTCCCGGGCGTTGAAATGCTGCCCCAGGAGAAACTCACGATAAGCGCCGGAGTCTTCGTCAATTCGAATACG
>CAYTFM010000107.1:0-5924 GCA_964436735.1 uncultured Victivallales bacterium
CCGCCCCCGCCGCCAAAATCACCCCCGAGGAACTCCTCGAAGATCGAGGACATGCCGCCACGGCCGCCGCGGCCACCGCCAAACACTTGATTGAAGATGTCGAACGGATCGTGGAAACCACCACCGCCCTGACCGGGACGGCCACGCCGCACATAGCCTTCATGCCCAAGTTGGTCGTACAGGCGACGCGAATCCTCGTCGCGCAGCGTGTCATAGGCCTCAGATATCTGCTTGAACTTGTCCTCCGCGGCCTTGTCGCCGGGATTCTTGTCCGGATGGTATTTTACGGCCAAACGCCGGTAGGCTTTTTTCAAATCCTCCGGGCTGATCCCTTTCTCGACCTCAAGTAACTGGTAGTAGTCCATCACGTGCTCCGTCAATATCTCTGCGATGCGCGTAGTCATGCCTCGTTGCGGAGCCACACACTAATAACTGCGCATGGAAAGAGGATTCACTATTCCTTTTTTTTCGTGGAGGAGCCGCTGCCGCTCCCCGAGCTCTTTTCCGATTTCGAGCTGGTCGTTGACGCCGGTGCCGTCGTAGACGCCGGAGTCGTCGATGACGTCGCGCTTGACGGGGTGGAGCTTGACGCGCTGCTTGAGCTGGTGTTTTTGTCGCTTGACGCCGCCTTCTGGTAGGTTGATGAGCGGTAGTCCGTGCAGTAGAAACCGCTTCCTTTGAAGATCACACCGGCTCCGGCCCCTATAATCCGCTTCAGGGCTTTCTTCCCACATTCAGGGCATTTCTCCAAAGGAGGATCACTCATGCTCTGGAAAATCTCATGCGTCCCGCCGCATTTGCGGCATTCATACTCATACGTCGGCATATCCTGTCCCTTTTTTCCTTCTTTTCCGAAAAACACACTCCGCGTCTCGACAAACAAGCCCTTAGTATACACTTTCCTGAGACGTTTGGGGGTCTCGGCGAAAAAGAATATCGACAAATTCCAGATCACCGACAGACGTCCCCCCTCCTTGATGCAAGAGGGGGGACTTTCCAGGCTTCACTTGATCTCGATCTTCCTCCGATGCGCCTTCGCCTCCTCGGTCTTGGGCAGCGTGAGGCTCAGCACACCTTTCTTGAAGGTGGCCTTGACCTTGTCACTGTGCAAACCTCTTGGAAGCGGGAACGACCGTTGGAACGTCCCATAACTGCGTTCGGTCAGATGATAGTTTCTCCTCTTCTCCTCGCGCTCTTGCTTCTTCTCACCTTTGACGGTCAGGACATCGTCTTCGACGAACACCTCAATGTCCTTCTCATCCATTCCCGGCAGCTCGGCGGCCATCTCGTACGTCTCGTCGGTCTCCGTGATTTCAAACCGCGGGGACCAATCGGGTATCCTCTCCTGCCACGCCGCTGGCAGGAAGTCGATGTCGTAACCGGTCATAAAGTTGTCTAAAAACGAATCCATCCTGTTCTGCATCTCGGTGAAGGGACTGATCATGCGCCTCGCGAGTGGCTGCTCCTTGCCGACCGGATGCTCGGTCTTGTGAACTTTGACTGCCGTCGTTTCCTTCGACATACAAGTCACCTCCTTCAGACAACTCACGCAACCTCGATGTTGATCTTCTTCGGCTTCACCCTCTCCGACTTGGGAAGGACGATCCTCAACACACCATTTGCTGTTTTGGCACTTATTTTGCCGTGGTCGACATCAACCAACACTCTGAACTCGCGGCGGTAGCCGCCTGTGTGATAGCCGCGCCGCAGGAGTTCAAGCCCCTTCGGCTCTTGAACAGAGACCGTCCCGGTGATCGTGAGCAGATCCTCCTCAAGGGTCACGCTGATGTTCTTCTGCTCGATTCCTGGCATCTCCGCCAGCACGATGACCGCCTCCGGCGTCTCATAGATGTCGGTCCGGGGACTAAACACGATTTGATCATGCGTCAACTCCGCCTGCGACGACTCTTTTTTCACAGACTCCTGCGCATCTTTGACATTTTTCATGGTGTTCACCCCCTCCCGTCAGCTTATCTGGATTCGTTTCGGCTTGCTCGCCTCATGCCTCGGAAGCGTGATTCTCAGCACGCCATCCACGGTTTTGGCCGAGACCTTGTCCACATCAACCGAGTACGGCAGCTGCAGACTTCTCGCGAATCCGCCCGTGGCGCGCTCGCGGCGGTGATACGTCGTATTCTCGTCGACGTTTTCCCCCTTCTTCTCGCCCTCGATGGTCAGATAATTCTCCTTGACCGTGAGGTTGATCTCTTTGGGGTCAACGCCTGGAATCTCAGCGGTGATCACCACCTGTTCGTTGTCGCTCCACGCATTGACGGCCGGGAACGCCTCCTCGTCGCGGCAGTAACCACTGAAGAGACGGTTCACGTCCCCCTGCAGGCGTCTCATCTCCGCAAAGGGGTTCAGAGTCTGTCCGTTGGTTGGCCACAGCATGTCCAACACCTCCTTTCGAATTTAGTGGTTTATCTGGCTCCACCTCCATAATTAGCAACATAAATGCCAATGCATCTGCGTTGGGAGCAAATAATTCATCCGTAAAAACTTACGGAGCGAAACAACACCATGCCGCACGGCCCAAGCGCGACAAAACGTCACACGCGAGTGGTCTTCCCCCGGTCAATCATGACACGCCTATGGCGGGGGACGGCATGCCCCCGTGAAGCAGGACGCAATGAATCTATTTGTCCAGGCAAAAGGATAGCGTCAGCGAGTTATCTGGTCACGGCATCCCCTTCCCTGCGCCCCCTCTTTTCTCCGCGCGGCGACACCCCAAAGCGCGCCTTGTACGCGCGGCTGAAATGGAAGGCACTTGAGTAGCCCAACTCCTCCGCC
The DNA here is from genome assembly GCA_964436735.1 of uncultured Victivallales bacterium. GTDB lineage: Bacteria > Verrucomicrobiota > Lentisphaeria > Victivallales > GWF2-38-69 > CAYTFM01. The sequence continues at coordinate 2,791 of CAYTFM010000107.1, forward strand.
ACCTCACCCACGTTCAGCCATCCCATGGGAAGCAGTTGGCGCGCGTAATCGAGTCGCATCTCGTCATAATAGGCCTTAGGATTCTTCCCCGTCACTTTAAGAAAAAGCCGCCGCAGGTGCTGCATGGTCACGCCCGACTGACTGGCCATTCCCGCCACGGTCCAATTGTCCCGCAGCCGCTCATGCATCAGTGCGACGATGCGGTCGACCGTCTGACGCTCAGGAGCCTGCCGTTCCGCCGTCTCCCAATAGGCGAGCCACCGCGCGCACAGCGCGCCGAACATCGACGATGCAAGGCAGAGGCGGGTGGATTCGCGGCTGCGCAGGGTGAGCAGAATCTCCAGCATCTGCTCTTCCTCCCTAGGGCGCAGAGGAACCATGAGTGGCGTGTTCCGCTCCGTCTCGGGCATGCGCAAGGGAACGAAGTCGAAGAACCAGTAGTTCCAGTGGTCGCCGACCACACGATGCCGCATCATCCGCGCCCCATCGGCGATGATAAGCGATTCCGCAGGCAGCCTGATGCTCGTCCCATCCCTGAGGCATAACTCTCCTTCGCCAGAGACGGTCCTGATCAGAATCGAGTCAAGCCACGGGCTCCGCTCGCTGTACGACACCTCCTGCGTCGTCATCTCCACCCGCCACATCTGCCGCAACTCGACGCACACCCCGGGCGTCAACGCCGCACTCCGCGCCATATCATTCCGCATACAGAGGTCCTTATGGGGTTCAGGGTTGAAGCGAAGCGTAAATCCGCCGTGGCGGATTCAGGACGTGATGTTCATTATATATATGAATATCAGCATCAATCGCCTATTTTAGCATTCAAACAAGCTCGACCTTCTGATAGTATTATATATCATAAGCGGCAAGGAACAACATCCCACAACCAATCATATGAGGTCCCTATGAGAATCGGCGTCGACTATTATCCCGAGCACTGGCCGCAAGATCGTTGGGCGACGGACGCGAAGCTGATGCGTGAGGCGGGGTTCAACGTCGTCCGCCTCGCGGAGTTCGCCTGGGTTTTCATGGAACCCGAGGAGGGGGTGTTCGACTTCACCTGGCTGGACAAAGCCCTCGACATCCTTTCCGAGAACGGCATCTCGGCCATCCTCGGCACCCCGACCGCCGTCATGCCCGCATGGCTGGCGAAAAAGTACCCCGAGACACTGGCCACCGGCAAAGACGGCAGGCGTCTCACCTGGGGCGTCCGCAAGAACAACTGTTTCACCTCCGGAAGCTACCGCCTCCTTTCCGAGCGCATCACGACCGCCATGGCGGACCATTACGGGAAACATCCGGCGGTCATCGGCTGGCAAACCGACAATGAATTCGGGCATCCCGTCTGCCACTGTGACAGCTGCCGCCGCGAGTTCCACGCCTGGCTCACGCGCAAGTACACCGATCTTTCCACGCTGAACACGGCGTGGGGAACGCACTTCTGGGGGCATCGCTACTCCGCTTGGGAACAGATCCCCATTCCCGACGACTTCGGCACCCACAACCCCAGCCTGTGCCTCGACTGGCAACGCTTCTTCTCGTGGCTGAACGTTCGCTTCCAAGCGGATCAGGTGAAAATCCTGCGTGCCCGCTGCCCCAAGCAATTCGTCACCCACAATTTCATGGGGCTATTCAGCGATCTCGACTACTACGACCTCGCCAAGGATCTCGACTTCGTGAGTTTGGACAACTATCCGGTCTGGGGCAAGCCCGACGTCTCGTCCGACGCGGCGGCGGCGGCCGACGTCATGCGCGGCCTGAAGCGCAAGAACTTCTGGATTATGGAACAGACCGCCGGCCCCGGCGGATGGAGTAGCTTCGGACGCAATCCGTGGCCGGGCGAGATCCGCAAGGTCGCCTGGCAGCAGGTTGCGCACGGCGCCGATGGCATGGTGTGGTTCCGCTGGCGCTCCTGCACCGCCGGCCGCGAGCAATACTGGCACGGACTGCTCGGGCACGACGGCAAACCGCTCCGCCGCTACCGCGAAGCCGCTGCCACCGCCAAGGAGTTGCACAAGGCGTGGAGCGAGCTTGAAGGGACCACCGTCAAAACGGATGTCGCCTTCATCTACGACTACGACAGCATCTGGGCACTGCGCATCCAACCCGGCTTCAAGGACAATACGTATCACGCCGCGATGAACCGCCACTACCGCGCCCTTCTCCGCGCCGGCGTGAACGCGGACATGATTCCCCCCAGCCAGGACTTCACCGGCTACAAGATCATCTTCGCGCCGGATCTTCACGTCATGCCCGACGAAACAGCCATGCGCCTCAGCGACTTCGTGGCGAAGGGAGGCGTCCTCCTCACCGACTGCCGGACTGGCGTCAAGACAGAAAGCAACCTCTGCCACGACCGCACCCTTCCCGGTCTTCTATCCGACGCGCTTGGCATCGCGATAGAGGAGTACGAGAGCATTCCCGACGATTGGAAGTACACCGTGAAAGGCACAAAGGCTCTCAAGGGGGAATTCACCGCCATACAGTACAGCGACTGGGTCACCGCGCGATCCGCAACGCCTTTGGCCATCTACACGGATTCGCACATGACCGCCTTCGCCGCCGCCACGAAGAACAAATTCAAGAAAGGCTACGGCTACTACGTCGGCTGCGTGATCAAGGAGGATGCGTTCTACGACAAACTCGTCGCCGACGTCCTCAGCACCGCCGCGGTGAATGCGCCGCTGAAGCCACTGGAGGGGGTGGAAGTCTCCGTGCGATCCGGGGGGAGGAAAAAGCTGCTGTTCCTCATCAACCATTCACGCGAGGAAAAGCGTGTCTCACTGCCAGAGGATGGGATCAACCTCATCACCGGCAAGACCGTCAAGGGCGCCATCATGCTCGAGCCGTTCGGCGTGGCAGTCGTCTCGACAACGAACCCCGGCGCCTGCAACGACACCTTCGGAGCCCGTGCCCCTTCGAGCGGAGGGACGGATCTCGGCGCTGGCGGAACCGACGTCATCAGCTCCCAGGCGGTGGCGGGCCTCACCCCCGGAACAACGTACTTCTTCTGCCCGATCGCTCAGAACGCCTGGGGCGCCAGCTTGGGGAACATCCTGTCCTTCTCGACGCCAGCTTCCCCAACCGCGACGACGCTCGCGGCGACGGGGCTCACCACCACGGGCGCGACCCTC
>CAYTFM010000107.1:5934-25560 GCA_964436735.1 uncultured Victivallales bacterium
TCACGGCCTGGCCAGGGTACCGTCCGGGCGTCTGCAATTTGTCCATGAAGGCAAGTCCGGCCGGCAGGGGAATTTCTTTGCCAACTCCTCGTCGATGTCAATGCCCAGGCCAGGCTTGTCGTTGGCGTACACATAGCCTTTGCGCAACTCCGGACAGCCCGGAAACACGTCCAGGCAGGCTTGATTGAAACCGGACCATTCTTGGATCCCGAAGTTCCAGATGGCCAGATCCAGGTGGATGTTGGCGGTATGGCCGACAGGGGACACATCCCCCGGTCCATGCCACGCGGTCCGCACGCCAAAGGCCTCGCAGAGCGCCACCAGCTTTCTGGAGGGCGTGATGCCCCCAATCTGGCTGGTATGCACACGGATATAGTCAATGAGCTTCTTGTGAATGAGAGGAGTCCACTCACGGGGGTTGTTGAACAGTTCCCCCATCGCGAGGGGGGTATGGGTCTGAGAGCGCATGAGCTCGAACCATTCAAGCTGTTGTGGGGCCAATGAATCCTCATAGAAGAAGAGCCGGTACGGCTCCAATTCCTTTGCCAGGCGGACAGCCTCCATTGGCTCGAGGTGCTCATGCACATCGTGACACATCTCAACGCCGAAACCGAAGCGGTTCCGCATGCACTCGAAGAGTTTCACGACACTCAATTGATAAGCCAGCGGGTCGTAGTAGGCCCCCTCGCAGGCTCCCTCCGGGCGCGCGGCCGACAACTGCGCTCCTCCGCTCCCGCCATACCCGCCATGCTGGACTCTGACGACCTGGACGCCATCCTCGATAAACGCCTGAACCCGATCCCCGACTTCCTCCAGAGTCTGCCCGTCGGCATGACGGTAGACACGCACCCCCTCGCGCACCTTGCCGCCCAGTAGTTCGTACACTGGCATCTTGGCCAGCTTGCCCTTGATGTCCCACAAGGCCTCGTCCACGCCGGAAATCGCGTTGTTCAAAATGGGGCCGTTGCGCCAGTAGGCGCTGACCATGGACATCTGCCAGATCTCCTCGATGCGGCCGGGGTCTTTGCCCACAAGGAGGGGTTTCATGTAGGTGTCGACGGCATGGGCGACCGACAAGAACCGCTGCGTGAAGGTGGCGCACCCCAATCCGTACAATCCGGGCTCACTGGTTTCCACCTTGACGACGACAAGCGGAATGCCTCCCGGCGCGGTGCAGATCGCCCGCACATCTGTGATCCTGAGTGTCATCGCGCGTTTCCCTTTCCATTGGAATTGAAGTTGAGTGGCTTCATCCGTCCCATCCCGCCTCAGAGTTCGGCGTCGTCCCACGTCTTCTCGATTTTTCCGTGCGTCCATTTCGGAGCGTCTGGATGTTCCGGCATCCCGGATAGCGTCAACCCGCCATCCACCTTCAGCACCACGCCGGTGATATAGGAGGAACGCTCGTTGTCCGCAAGGAACAGCACAGCCTCCCCTATGTCGCCGGGAGTTCCCAATCGGGCGAGCGGCACCCGGTCTTTCATACTGCGGCAAAATCTGCCATACAGGCCGCGTGCGGGAAAACGAATTTGCGTCGCCCCCGGAGCGACCGCGTTCACGCGGATCCCGTAGGGTGCCAGATCCAGGGCGAAGGATTCGGTGGCGCGGTTCATCGCGGCCTTCACGCCGCCGTAAACGCCATCCTCCTCATAGGCGCGCCCCGCCCGCGTGGAGGTGATGCTGATGATGCTGCCCTTGATGCCGTGTTTCACCATGTGCCGCGCGGCTGTGCGCGCGCACATCACATAGGAGCGGAAGTCCAGGCCGCACAACAGGTCGAAGGTTTCATCCTGCACTTCCAAAATGCTTTCCGTGTAGCACGCACCGGCATTGTTCACCAGCACGTCGATATGCCCTAATGCCCTAATGGAGGCCTTGACGGTTATGTCCGGTGCCTCCCGTTCCTGAAGCGTCGCCTGGATCAGCACGCAGCGCCGCCCGAATGAGCGGATGATCTCGTCGCGGACCGCCTCTCCTTCGCTGGCTGATTTCGAAAACGTGATGGCCACGTCGTAGCCGGCCTTCGCCAGAGTTCGAGCGATACCCGCGCCGATGCCACGACTCCCGCCGGTCACCAATGCGCATTTTTGCCGTCCCACTTCAAGTCCTCCCGTTAGCGTACACATTGCCTGCACGAATGCTCACGCTGGAGCAATAGCCCTGGAGTTTGGACAACCTCTGAAAATGAGGCTGTATGGGTAGGGCGCGGCTCTTCCGCGCCAACATGCCTTTCGTTGGCGCGCAGGAGGCGCGCCCCACGTTGCCAGCCTCCATGCGGACTTCGTCCAATCTCCAGACATATAGTATATGCTTATTGAATGGATGGCGAGTCCTCGCGGGGGCCGACAAAGCAGCGGACGGGATTCATGAACGCCTTGTGGGCGTCCGCCACCTCGGCGGCGGATTCCGTCCCCAGCACCATGAAACCGCAGCGGCGTGAATGCCGCCCATCAGGGATGGACTCATTGACGTAGTGCCAGCGGAAGATGGGGGACAGCGTATCGAACTTGTTCCCCTTATGGTAGGTCACGGAAAGATTGTTGACCGTCGGCGCGCCAAACAGCGCGAGACCGCTCTTCTTTTCAACATCGACACAGGCGACCCAGCCGTCGCGGTTGCCGCCAAGATCCGCATGATCCTGCAACACGCCATCCTTCAGCTTTGCGGACAGCTCTTGCTCAGGCGACAGCGTGACGGGCTTCCCATCCTTGCCCGGGCACAGCACCCGCTGCGCGGAGCCCGCGCCACGTCCGCCGACGCTCACGCACATGTAGGGCCACAATGCCTTATAGGCGTCAAGCCCTATGGCGTCATAGCGCAGTTCCTCGACGAATTCGATCAACGGCGATCCGGCGGCGGCCTGATAGCGAAACGTCTTCGCGCAGTTCTTCAGATTGGCGTCGTTCGCCCAGCGCACATCCTCAAGGAACCAGTCCACGTCCTTCGCCGCGAAGCGGGCCTCGACCACCACCCTCACTGGCCCTTTGGCAGCGGTCACAATCTCCTTCAAATCAGGCCAACGCATGCAGGGCAGCGTGCCGTTTGGATTCCAGCAGCTCAGCATCCCGACCCCATCAGCTTTGAGGAGTGTCATGCGACCCGCCTGCCACTCCTTCCACTTCTCGTTGTCGTTGGCGGCTTTCTCGTTCCCGGCCACGCCAAACTCGAGCTTGCCGTTTGCGACGCGGACGCGGTACGGCTTTTGAGCGCTCATGCTCTCCGTGGTCTCGACCTCCAGAGGCTTCACCTCCCCTGCGGCCTGCTGCGGCGACGCAGAGAAATAGATGAACAGCTCTCGGGTCTCGTGTGCCGCCAGGGTGGTCTGAAAACAAATCTCGTCGTCGGGATCGAGTGTACCGTTCGGCGCGACCGCGAAGTCCCCCGTCCCGTCCTTCTCGTCAACCTGGCTGACGACTGGAGACACGCCATCCATGATACGGAGGGAACTGGTGGCGATCCGTTCACCGGGAGCGGCGGAGAGCACCTGTGAGCCCAACAACACGACGAGTTCACCATTCCGCTTGGCACCAGCATTTTCCACAATCGTGAGCGCGCAGCGTCCCTCACGGCCGACGCACGTCCATTCAGCGGATTTGGCTGGAAGCACCGGATACGGCGGCGGCGCAGGCAGTCCTGCGGCGCGGCGCGCGCACCTGAAACCGACACAATCCGACACGGTCTTCGCCCCGCGGAGTACCCGAGCATCCATCGCCACGCCCCTCGCGTCAGAACGCCACGAACCGCCCCGGAGCACGCGGCGATCCGTCACCGTCTGATCTCCGACGCCATCGACGCTTTCACACCACTCCCACACACTTCCCGCCATGTCCATCGCACCGCACGGACTGGCGAACTCGGGGAATGAACCGATCGGAGCCAACACGTGGAACAGATTCTTGATCAAGGAATTGGAGTAGGTGTCATCCGGAATCGTGGCGTCGTAGTGACCGTAATCGCAGCGGAGCGTCTTGCCCTCAGACGGAGAACCGCTCCCCCATGGATAGGCATCCTTCTTGCCACCGCCGGCGGCGAACTCCCATTCCGCCTCGGTGGGCAGCCGGTAGCCATTCTTCGCGAAGTCGCACCGCCCCGACTCGAGATCGTAACAGGGCTCAAGCCCCATCTGCGCGCTCCGCCAGTTGCAATAGGCGATGGCGTCAAGCCATGAAACGTTCACGACAGGACAATTGTCCGATGGCGACACCGGAACGCGGGCGCTTCGCCGTTGCGGACTGAACATCTCGAACTGAGCGTTGGTCACCTCGTATTTGTCAACCGTGAATGGCGGCACGCGCTCCTTCGGTGTTCCCGCGGCGGACCCGACCTCAATCTCCTCGGGAGGAATCCGCAGCGCGGCCACGCCTTTCACTCCATCGGCCGCGAAGACCGCAAGCATGAACGGCTTGAGCGTGGTGTCGATCTGCCTGACACCCGCGAGCTTCTTCCCGCTGACGAGATTAATCGCCTCCGACGCCTCTCCGTCGAACACGACGGAGACGTTGCGATCCAGGGGCGTCGTGTTGACCAGATACAACACGACACCATCCCGCTTCCACAATCCCAGCACCGACGAACTGGTCTTCGCGCTCCAACAACTCACTGGTTCCTTCTCGACCCCCGCGCCCCCCAACCGTTCGTATTTCAGATCGGGGATCGCCCGCCATGCGCGCGCCCAGTTTCTGAGCTCATCGTCCATGGCCGGCAGCACCCATGGCCCGCCATACTGAATCAAGTCCAGCGGCGCGGACGCCAACTTCGTCGATGGCCCCTCCAACTCGTATGGCGGACACCTGATGGAACTGCCGTCGCCGGAGCAGAGTCCATACGGATACGATTTGTCGGTCGCCCCGTACAACTCGTCGAGAGTCCGATGGGGAACGCCTCCGCGCTGATCGAAATTCATGAAGTCCACGGGATCCAGCTCGTTGCACTCGGTCCCCTTGCCGCCAAATTTCGCCTTCCGTCCGTGGCCGAGGTCCGCCCGCTCGGCGAGCAGATTCTCGTCAAGTCCGCGCCCTTCGTCGAAACGGGGCGGGAATCCGCCATATAGCTTCGCCTCGGGAGCATGCTTCCGCATCTCCGCACGCACCTCCTCCCACAGCGAGATAGTCTTGTCCCGGCGCCAGGCGAACCAATGCTCACGCTCCTTGCCGACCAGATGTTCCCGGCGTTTTTTGAACCGCTCGGGATCGGCGGCATCAACGGGAACCTTCAGGCCCGTCTCCTTTTCAAACAGACCGACCGTGAAGTCGTCGTAGCCGCAATTGGCGTTGACGAACCACGCCGCATTGTTGCTGTTCCACCCATCCCACTGCCGCAGATTGGCACCACCGAAAGATTTGTATTTCCCATATTTCGCCGCAAGTTCGCCATACAGATCAACGAGGTATTTCCTAGAAAGCGGATGTGCGGGATTGAGCACCGCCGCGCCGGAGTTGCCTTTGAACGGCTTGCCATCAGTGCCAGACACGAAAAGTCCCTCTTCCGAATAGTTCCGTTCGGTGTCCGTGGCGAGGATATGCTCGGCGGAGATATGATGCAGCATCATGTCCGGGACGAAGGTCACGCCATATTTCGCCATGATAAGCAGAATCAGCTTGAGCTGGTCACGGCGGAGTCGGTCCACCGGTCGGTAACCATAGCCGTCGCAATACGTCTCGAACCCCTTGGGCAGGCGGTCGAGCGTAAGCATCGACATGCTGTAGCTGAAGACAGGCCATATGACGAGATTGTCGCCGCGCCACCGGGAGAACTCGCCAAGCCTGCCCCACGCCTCGGACAAGGCCTTCCAGTCGAAATAGCCGCCGCCATACCATCCCCATTTCGGGCCGGAAGGCATATTGCCCGGAATCATCTCGTCGCCCGTGAAGAACTTCACCATGGTCCGCTGCTCGATGCCGATGTTGACCTGTTCGCCCATCCATCCGAATCGCCGCTCCGCTTTCCATCCCCCCGCGGCCTCGGGCAGCGGCGGCAAACCGTCGGGGAACTCGAACAGCTCGATCCTGGCGGCGGCCCCCTGCTTGTTGTCGAAAACGGAGTGGCCAGGATGCCCCTTAGGCATGTTATGGCAGAAGATCATCAGATCAATGGCTTTACCGTTCGGCCAGACAACAAAACTCAGCGGAGCCAGTTTCGCGGAACGGGGCGCGTCTCCCGTCTCCATCACGGCGCCGTTGCACTGCCCCGTCACCTGGTCGAACGCCTGGACCGCCACATAGCGCCGCTTCTGCGTGGGAATCCACACCGTCACCATGTGCGCCTTGCCGGGATTCTTGACGTTCAAGGTGTAGGCGAACCAGTCCATCGACTGGTAGTCGATCTGCGCCTTCTCCCCCTCCCCCGCCCTTCTCCAGGGACCATTCTTCGCTTGATTGAAGTTTTCCGCATGGACATAGCCGACCGTGTGATATCCCGTCTCGCCGGTCACCCTGAACCTCACGCCGTCCTCCTCAACCACCTTGCTCGTCCCGTTATCGCGGAACGTATGCTCGGCATCCTCGGGCTTCGCGCAATCAACCGCGTCAACCAATGCGGGCTTCGCGAGTTTCGCCGCCTCGCCCTCGATGGCCGGCGGCAACCGCGTCGGATCGATAACCACGTAGGACCATGGCCCCTCGACGACGTTCCCCGCCGCATCGGTGACGGTGTATTCGAACGCCCCCTCCTTGTCGGTCGGCATCTCGACCTCGGCGACGGCGTGGCTTTCACCGCCCGGCAACGCCACCTTCCATGACCATCGCGGAGCGTCCGCGCCGCGTTGTTCGCGCACCTCGACAAGATAGGTGACGGACTCAATCGTGGCGCGCTCGATCGACAAGATGAATCGCTCACCCTTCCCGAACACGACGTCGTTCCGCCCCTTCTCATGAACGCCCAGCGTCATGGCAGGCATCGATGCGGGGATTCTCCGCAACCCGAACCGCGCCTGTTCGAGAAACCCCGTCATGTCCGTGTGAGTGAAATGATCGGTATAGGAAGAGACTCTGAAGAGATGACGCCCTTTCGTGATATAGCGCGTCTCACCATAGGTCCCGAGTAGTCCGAATTTCCTCCGGGCGATGCTGTTCGACTGGAAGATGGTGACGCCGTCCATCATCGCCCAGCAGTAGCGGTGCGGCCATGGTGAACCGGCGAACTGCAGCGCGAACTCGTAGAAGCCATCCTCGGGAACGCTGACCTCGTAATCACGCATCCCGACAAACGGCATCGCGCCATCCTTGAACTCGATGTCGAATATGTTCGCCACGGTCCGAGCGTCATCCTCGGCGGAATGGGAGAGTAATTCGGCAGGGATCTCTTCGAACTCGTTGGTGCCCGGCTTCTTCCAGCGGAGGTGGATGGTGGCCGTCTGATCCTTGGGGCCGGACATGTGCTTGACCGAAACAGAGCGGGCGAAAATCGCCAACTGCCGACGCCCAGCGTCGAGCTTCACCGGAGCCTTGCCGTCAAGCGGGATCACCTTCCCATCGATCCGCAGTTCCGCTGGATCTCCTTCGAACGAAAAGACATACTCACCGCCTTGCTTGCTGGCAAGCGAGCCATACACAGCCATCGACCATCCACTATTTCGATTGAAAAGCGGCCCCTTCGCCTTGTCCCAGTTCGGCTGTGGCCATTTGACCTGATCCATGTTCTGCTTGACGTTTACACTCGCGATATCGATCTTGCCGCCATACATCCAGAAGCCGAGGCAGCCATAACAGTGGGCGACAAGCCCCGGGGTGTCATCGGACGGCGAAGACAGCGCATCAGCCGCAAAACCAGCAACGCACAAGAGTTGGCAACAGACGACAAATGCCATCAACTGACGAATGGGGAATTGGACACGCAATGGATACCTCCCGGATAAAAACGTGAAACGAGTAACACAAGCACGGGCACACTTCACGTCACAGCGGCATACAGAAATGGATCTGACGCGCCACCTCTTTGAAGCCGATGGAGGTGTACAACTTCTCTCCCGCCGCATTGGTCGCGAGCGTCTCGATCTTCGCCTGCCGCAGTCCAAGGGCTCTGAAATGCTCGATGGCCTTGGCGAGCAGAAGCCGCCCCACCCCCCTGCCCTGCGCCTTCGCCGACACGGCGATGTTGGCGATGACTCCCCGGGAGGCGGTACGATTGACGATGGTGGTGATGTAGCCGACAACCTCGCCGCCAAGCTCGGCGACAAAGCATCCCGCGGGATTGCCTTTCAACTCATTGCGAAGCGTCTCGCCTTTGGTGACGAGCCACGGCGTCCCGCCGATCATCTCCTCGATCTTGGCGTCGATTGACGCCGCCGCGAACACCTGCCCCGTAAGCTCAGTGATCGTCTCGGCGTCACCTTCACGGGCAAGCCTGACAAACACCGAATCCCTCATTTTTCCGTCCACAGTCTCGCTCATAGGGAAACCTCTGCTGTTCATGAAAACACACGTCTCACGTTTTGCTACAAGTCCTCAGGCGTATCAGCATCCTTGTGAAGCCATTTGGCGCACTGCGCATTGTTGTACAGCACAGGGAGCGGCGGCGATGTGTACGGTTTGACATGATTGTCGAGGAACACCACGTTCGCCTTGTTCCCGCCGTGCCGGACGCTGATGTTCGACCAGCTTCCAGTTCCATCGCCTTTCGTGCAGAAATACCACGTGGGAAACATCCCGTAGCCGGCGGCGTCGCAAAGATACAGTTTTCCGCTCGGTGAGGAGAACCGGGTGATCTGCAGCGGGCGCTGGGCGGCGGTGAGAGCACCCGAATCTGCGCTCACATACAAATTCATGTCCCAGGAGGGGAAATTCCCGTTGAAGTTGCCGTCGGCGTTCTTGGGGCACGTGAATAGTTTCGGTCTCGCCGGATCATCGCATGGCTTGAGCTTCGAATCCTCGCGCCCGAGGTAAGTGGCCAGTTTGAACATCCAATGGTAGGGGGCGAACGAAGTCCCCCCCCGCGGCGTGAAGGACAAATCGGCGAGATACCCCTGCCAGTCGTTCACGTATTGGATGTTCGCCATCCCCATCTGCCTCATGCTGTTGGCGCAAGTCGCCTGAACCGCGACCTCCCTGGCATTCTTGAGCGCGGGCAGTAGGAGCGACGCCAAAACCGCAATGATCGCGATCACCACGAGAAGTTCAATGAGGGTGAAAATCCTCCCTGATAATCGAATGGGGATTGACGTGTTGAGCAGAATGTCACGGCCGCGAAAACACTCTTCACGACGGATTTTCAATGATTTTGAAAGTTCCTCCATCTGTTGTTCATTTCGCATGTGGATCTCCGGTCATTCTAAGCACGCGATACTCCCAGGGGAGAAGGCGCATAGCTATTTCGAGAGCCCCTCCCCGCACCGTGGGAGACAGCGTCGCCTCTGGATGGATGACATCCACGATCTTCCATTCCGTCACGCCTTCTGCCACGGGGATCTCCACCGTCCCCTCGCCCGCCCCGCCTTCATTGAGCATGAACACGAACTTCTCCTTTGCCCCCTCCCCCTTTCGGACACGGACGACCACCTCGACGACGGGACTCCCTTCGCCATGCGCTCCCGCTGTCGTGGCGACGCCAGACGACCGCCAGCCTCCCGTCCGCTTCACCCCACCCACCTTGACGAGATGCCTCATCCACGCCATGTGGTTCAACGAGGGATGCGGATTGCCGGTGTAACTGTCCGGCAGAACGGTGTATGCCACAAGCCTGCCCTTACCCCAGGCGCGCGCCCAACCGACGACCGCGCCGGCGGTGTCTTTCAGCGCCTCCGCGTCAGGCAACGGCTCCATGTCGATCTTCTTGAACACCGCCGCCTCGTTGATGGGGCCGTTTTTATTCTCGCCGTCTTTCGCGGCAGCCAGTCCGGCTCCGACGAAGTCGACCGCCGCCGCCTCCAGCTTGCCGCCCTTCGCGCGCCAGCCGAGTTCCTTCCACGCCGGACCACCCACATTCTCGTACGGCTTCAGCCACGGATCGACAATGCCACACGGCCCGGCGAGAACCACCGTCCCGCCCCTGGCCGCGAAACCGGCGAGCCGTTCTGCGGCCTCCTGGCTGAGCGCATACGACGCTGGTACCACCACCACGTTGAACACGCCCGGTTTCTCTGGCAGCGTCTCACCGTCCACAAAGTCGGCGGTGACGCCATTCATCCTCAACAGATAGGAGAGGTTGTTGCGGGTCCGCGTCCATGAGGATCCCCATGGCTTGTTGGCAGTCTCGAGGCTGATATACTCGGAGGTGTCTTCCGACACATAGAAGGCGATGTCCGTCGCCACACGGTTCAACGTGAGCGCGTCGTGCCTTTTGTGGAACTCGTGAATCTCCTTGAGTGACTTCTGATTCGTATGATAGGCGGGCAGTTTCGTCCCGTCGAGGTCAATCAGCATCCACATCGGCACGGCGTCGGGCTTCTCCCACGCCCTGACCTCCTTGGGGACGCCATGGTCTGAATACGGCCCCCAGGCGAAGACGAGATTGTTCGTCATGCCATGAGCCGCCACGCCCCAGTTCTGCAGCGCGGCGAACGCGGCAGGCCACTGCGGCTGCACATAGATTTCGATCCCCCAGACGGGCTTGCCGTTGGCGCAGGACTCGGCCATCTCCAGTATCTCCATCATCTCCATGGGATTGCCCAGCCCCCGCGGCAGACCGGACGTGTACTGGCAGTCGAGCATCGCCACGTCCATCCGTCGGAAGAACGGCATGCTCATCTGCGGCCAGAAGTCCGGCCAGCATAGATTGGTGCTGTACAGCGTCTTGTCGTCATGCCGCTTCGCCTCGGCGCGGAACGTCTCATACATCCACAGAGACGACCATGTCCGCCAGCGCATCCAGTCCATACCGCGGCCGGGAACGGCCATCATGCGGGCGTGGACCTCAGGCGTGAGATTCCCGAGCGAGGCCAGCCAATCGATGGCGGCCGCCCCCTCTTTCTTCGGACGGTTCTTGAGTTCCTCGGCGTAACGAACCGACGCGGGCTGCTCAACCTCGCTCCAGTCCGCGTAGGTTGTTCCCCATCGCCGATTCAGCGTCCCAAGGTCGCCATGCCGCTTCTCGCACCACGTCCTGAAATGGGCGTCGGCCGCAGCGGTGGCGCACAGGCCATCCTTAAAAGGGAACGGCGACTCGTTGGCCATTTGGTAGGAGACGATCAACGGATTCTCCGCGTTGGCCTTGCTGATTGCGGCCGCCTTCTCCTTGAGGAACGCCATGCCGTCCGGATTCCAGAAGTCGATGCCGCCTTTGACTCCAGGAGGTTGGAACAGCGCCCCTTCCGGCGCGCCCCCCACCGCATTCACATTCTCCATTCGATGCAACGGAACCCCGGCGGCGGCGAACAGAAACGCCTCGTCATCGCGGCCGCACTGCCCCCGACCGCAGACAAACCCCTCTCCGCAGGCCGTCTCGAACAACGCCAGCGGCCATCCCCCGAACCAACTGCCCGACATGTCCTTCCAGCCATAGCCCAGCATCCCGTTGCCGACGCCGAATATCTTGGCGGGGGCGATGGCGGGAGCGATGGCGAAGCGGAGCGCCGCCCTCGCCTTCAGCATGCTGTTGGAGTTCGTCCCGCCGATCGGCGCGGCGGCGTCAACAAACCGGCTGCTGTCCAACGCCACATTCCCGTCCCGATGGAGGACGATGGCAAGCGCATAGGCGCCAGGCGCAAGGTGATCAAGCCGCAGGCGGACGGTTTCGACGTCACCAGGGTCTATCTCCACCTCCTCGACCGAGGCCACCTTCTCGCTTTTCGGATTCGAACAGGAGCCGATCCACACCTCGAGGCTTCCCGTGATCGCCACCTGTGAATCATTGCGGATCAGCAACTTGCGCGAGTCGCCATCTTTCTCCCGCCATATGGGCAACCGCTCCTCAGCGACGCCCTTGAAGCACACCCGCAGCCGTTCCTCGACTCTGACGTCAAAGGCGGTGGGACTTCCCCCGCTCTCGAGTTGGACATTGTCGACAACGATCCGCCCCGCCTCGCCCCGGACACGGACAACGGCCGCCGCGGAAGAAGGAGCGTCCGCCGTGACGCTCACCCGGCTCCACTCTTGCGCGCCCTCGGGCACTGGGACACTTTTCCGCCCGAGACTCCGCGGATTCTCATCCTTGCGCGCCCCTGTGGCCACAAACTCGACCTCGAGTTCGCCCTTCGCGTTGCTGGTCCTTACCCATGCGCTCAGCGTCACAGGACCAACCGGGACAGCAATCTCCGGGGCCGAACGCGCAGCACCCTTCTTTCCCGCAGGCGTCTCGACGACAAGCGCCTTGTCGCCCGCATGCGCCTCACCCTCAACCACGGAAGCGCCTTCCAAGCAATCCCCCTCGGTCCACCACCCCTCCGCAGGCAGCCTTCGGCATTTGCCCTGCCCGGCCAGGATGTTAAGGAGAAACTCCGTGCCTATCCGCATTGATGCGCCATTGAACTCGCTTCCCAGCTCAAATCCGCCGTTGCGCAGCAGATTCCCGGTTGTGGCCCCCCACAGCTTCGCCTGCTCATCCGCCATAGCTATCGAGAGCCCGAATCCACACACCGTGACAGCAATCGCACACGTCAGCCGCATGACACACCCGCATCTTGTTTTTACGTTTTACGTTTTACGTTTTACGAGTCACGCTTCACGCCCCTCACTTCGGCGGCAATGGACTATACTCCAAATCGCCGGGATCGCCGACCGCGAAGTTGGCCTTCCAGCTTGAGCGGCCGCAGGCCGTCTTCACCAGCAGCTTGTTCCACCCGGGGCGAAGGCGGACTGTCGTCGAAGCGAAACTCCGCCAGGGACCGTTGACGTCTTTCACGACCACTTCGTCATTGAGCCAGATCCGACCGAACCAGTCGATGGCATAATAGAGGGTCGCCTCGCGCTCGTCGGGACTCTTGATCCATGTGGCGAGATAGGCGATGCCGTTGCCCTTCGTGAACTCGTACGGATAGTACTTCTCAAGCAGCTGGATGAACTTGTCGTCGCCGATGTCGATTTGCCGCCATACGGCTTTTGCGCCGCCCATGCCGTCGTACTGGCTTTCAGGCTTGAACTCCTTCTCCGGGGGGAACTCCTTATTGAAGTCGCCGCGTACCCACTGCACATCGGTTCCTCCCATGTCGAAGAGCCCGATGGCACTCCATTTCCTGATCGGCTCCGTAGGCAGTTGATTCAACTCGAAGGCCTGCAGCGCAAGGCCTTTCGCACCTTTGGCCGTCAAACTGATCTTGTGGAACCCCGGCATCAGCGGCAGAGACTTCGGCAGCGTGAAGTGGGCGAAATAAGGTTTGCCGTCGCCCGCCCCAAGCGATCCGACCGATACGCCGTCCAACGTGACCTCGACGGGCCCATAGCCTTCGCCGGTAAGCATCCAGACACGCGGTTCCCACTTCCCGGCGGACTCGATCTTCAGCGTCAGCCCGGCTTTGCCGCTGGGGATGAGCAACGCGTCGCCAATAACTTTGTCAGCCGCGGCAATCGTGATCGGCCCGTCGGCCTTCACTATTTTAACCAAATCACGAGCCGAGGAGTACGGGTAGCGTGGCTGCTCCGGCCGATAGATCCCCTCGGGCCAACCGAACGCCTGATACCACCACGCATGCTCGTCGCGCATGGCGGCGAGCCGCTCCGCCACCGTGGTATAATCTTTGACCTTCAACGCCTCCCTGATCGGCGCAAGTAGATTTTCGAACGTGGTTTTCACATCGTAACGCCCCCATGGCCCGTCGTCATAAAACTCCTGTCCCAGGTTTATTTTGACATACGACTCGCCTTTGCCAGACAGCGTGCGGGTAATCCCCGCCGTCCTCGGAGCGATCTTTTCGAGATGGGCGATCTGCGCGGCCATCGCGGCGACACGCTTCTCGTCTGGCACCACCTCAAGACCAGCTACCGCCTCCGCCCCGTCGGCGGCGCACACCGCCACCATGAAGGGGGCGACCGTCACCTCTCCATCGACCTTTTCGCCCGAGACGAGATTCACGAACTGCTTCGCCTTTCCCGACAGAGCGACGCGCGCCTTCTGCGCATAGGGCGTTGTGTTGACCAGGTAGAAGAGCAGTTCCCCGCCGCGCCGCGCCTGCCAGCAAACGAGTGGCTTGTCGGCGGCCTTGTTATCGAACTTCTCAAACTTCACGTCGGGAATGGCGCGCCACGCCTGCGACCACGCCCGAATCCCCTCGTCGATCGCCGGCAGGGTCCAGGGTCCGCCGTACAGCACCGTATCGATCGAGCCGGCGGCAAGCGCCTTGGACAACGGCTCGAGTTGGTAAGGATGCGGCCGGATCGACGCGCCGGCTCCCGCGCAAGGATTTTGTCCATAGTCGACGCCGCGGGTTCCCCAGGCGTTGTCGAGCGTGCGGCGGAGCGAAATCGGCTCGCGGACATCAAGTTTGGCGAACACCACAGGATCGAGGGTTCCATTCTCCACGTGAGGCCCGGCTGGACTGACGGTCTTGCCATACCCCATGTCGCGTTGTCCGGCAAGAGTTTTCGGATCAATCCCCGAACCACTATTGGGATCAAGCAGGTATTCCGCGCAACCGCCGTACAACCGGGCGTTCGGCGAGTGCTTCCGCAATGCCGCCAGCATCTCGGCGCGCAGCGAGGCGACCTTCCCGTTTCGCCATGCGAACCAGGCGTCCTTGTGCTTCGCCATCAAGACCTCGTGGCGGAGGCTGAAGCGCTCCGGCCCCTTGGAATCAATGCCGACGGCAATCCCCGTCTCCTTTTCGAACAGACTGACCGTGAAGTCGTCGTACCCGAAATTGTGCCGAAAGAAATAGCCTGAATTGTTGGTGTGCCATCCGTTCTGCCGGATATTGATCCCTTTGAACGCGGGGCATGCGCCATAGTTCTTGGCGATCTCCTCGACCCATGAGACCAAATAGCGGCGCGACAACGGATGCGCCGGATTGAGCACCTGCGCCGGATACTTGAGGATCTGCCCCTGTGTGTCAGTGAGATAAAGCCCGTCAGCCGTATACTTCTTCTCCTTATCTGTGGCGAGCAAGACGAAGTCGTACCATCGGCTCATCTGAAAGTCAGCGACGAGTCCGACGTTGTTCTTCTCCGCCAGCAACAGCATCATCTTGAACTGGTCCCGCCGCATGGGGTCGACGATCCGTGAGCGGTAGCTGCGCGTATAGCTCTCGTAATCCCGCTCCATGTACTCAAGTTCCTTGAGCCGTCCCATGCTGTAGGAGTTCACCGGCCAGATGAGCAGGTTGTCGCCGCGCCAACGGCTCAGTTCGCCGAACCGGCTCCAGACCGTCGACAACGCCTTCCAGTCGTGGTAGGGGCCTTCGCAGACCTTAAAGGCGTCCACCGATCCGGGAATCTTCTCTCCCGCAGGCCACAGCCCCGGCATCATGCGCTGCTCCATGCCCAGATTGACCTGTTCGCCCGCCCACCCGAACTCCTTGCCGGCACTCCACGTGCCCGACGCCTCCGGCAGCGCGGCAAGTCCGTCAGGCAGTTCGAACAACTCGATCTTGGCGATGGCGCCCTGACGCCAGAACTCCTCCGCCCCCGACTCGTGCGAGTCGCAGAACGTCATCACGTCGATGGCGTCGCCGTTCGGCCACATGAGGAAGGCCAACGCGGTCGTCGGGGAGCTCTCCGGCGCGTCGCCCGCCTCGAGCAGTCCGCAGTTATAGTTGCCCGTGACATGCTCGTAGCCCCATACCGAGACAAGCCGCTTCATGTCGTTCGGCACATGCGCCACCACGAGATGCGTCTTACCGGGATTCTTGACGCGGAGCGTGTAGGCGAACCAGTCCATCGCATCGTAATGCGCCGCACCCGACTCATTCTCTTTAAGCGGAGTGATGCCCGGAAGCGGATTCTTCATCTTGTAGAATTTCGAGTATTTGTAGGAGCGCCCCGTGACGCGGTAGGAGCCGGAGGGACCTTGCAGAATGTGGCTCGTACCATTGTCGCGGAACTTGTGCGCCGCATCATCGGGTTGGGCGCAGTCCACGCTGTCGACAAGGATTCTCTTGGATGCGGATTCATTCCCCGCAGCTTTCGGAATGGACAGCGGCGCCGCGTCGATCACGACGAACGCCCACGGACCGTCCACCACCTTGCCGGCGGCGTCCTTCACCACGTATTCGAACGATCCCTCATCCGCGCAAGAATAGGAAATATCACCAGCAGTTCTTTTCTGCCCCCCCGCCAACTCCACCTTTCCTGTCCATTCAATTTTGCCGTCGCCCCGCTGCCGGACCACTTCCATGGAGTATGCGGCGGCCCCCTTGGTCGGTTGCTCGACGCGCACCGTCAATGGTTCCCCCTTGCGGAAGACCAGATCGGCGCGCCCCGGGACATACACCGCCCGCGCCTGGTCGGGAGCATCCTCGGACATCCTCGTGACACCGTAACGGCTCTTCTCGAAGAAGTTGTCCACCGTCTTCTTGTCAAAGGGATAGGTGCCGTCATACCCGGCGACCGTCACGTCATGCTTCCCCTTGGCCATATATCGGACGGAGCGGATGGCACCCCGCGCATCAACATGGTAGTCGGACGGCCCCGCCGGATCGATGTCCGTGCGCCGCAGAATCTGCATGAGGAATGTTCCATCAAGCGACACCACGCACTGCGAGGGAATGGCGGGGAACTGGGCGGCGATCTCGTAAAAGCCGTCATCAGGTATCTCGAAGGTGAAATTCCGCTGATGCCAGAAGTCGCTCGTCGGATTGGATAAAGGTATCTGCGGCGCAAATGCCGCCAACTCCGCAGCGCACGCCGCATCCGCCCCAAACGCGCCCAGAGCCATGACCACCGCCGCGATCCGTCCACGAAACCGTCCCCTCCGCATGCTCGTCATATGCTGTCCCTTTCCTTATCGCTGAAACATGTTTCACCCAATATAACAAACCTCTGACGCGCCCGCAATACGCCCCCATGAGTAATTCATAATTTTCTTTATGACATCTTGCGTTGCCGCCTATATTCTGTATACTAGTACGCACCATGAAGAAACATGTTCCAACGTCATCCGGACATCCCCCGCTCTCGCTGCGGAAGTTCGCCTCGCTTGCGGGAGTATCTCCGGCCACGGTGTCACGGATTTTCGCCGGGAGCGACTCGGTCGCCGGCACGACGCGGACGCGCGTCCTCGCGCTCGCGGAGAAACTGAGTTTCCGCCCAAGCGCGATCGGCGCGTCGCAATTCGGGTCGAAGACAAGAAGCGTGGGAGTGCTGTTGCCGTCACTCAGCGCAAGCTACTTCGCCGACATCGCAGAGGGCATACAAGGCGTTCTGCTGCCGAAGGACTATCTGCCCATACCGCTTGTGGCGGGGCACAAATTCGAAGAGCGCAAGCTGGTGAGCCGCCTCGTCGACCACCGAGTCGACGGCGTCATCGTGAACTTCTCCGACGAGTCGATTGATTGGAACAGCTTCAAAGAGTTGATCGCCTTCCGCATCCCCGTCGTAGGACTGTGGGGCTTCAAGGCGGGGTTCTCCTATGACGTGGCGGAGACCGACGACCTCGCGGGCGGCCGTCTCGCCGCCGAGCGGTTGCTCTCGCTCGGGCACACGCGCTTCGGTTTCATCCATTATGGCGAAGGGCATTCAACCTGCGAGGCGAGGCTCGAGGGGATGCGCCTCGCCTTGGCTGAGGCGGGTGCCACCCTCCCCGAATCGCATATCATCCGGACCCCGCCGCGGCTGCCTCAACCGGAAAAGGCGCGCGATGCGAACATCCGCATCATGCTTTCACGGCGAGACCGTCCCACCGCGGTGTTCGCGCCGACCGACCTGATCGCGAGAGACGTATATAAACTCGCGAAGGAGATGGGATTGCGGATACCTGCCGATCTGAGTGTCGTGGGCTACGCCGACCTCGATTTCTCCGAGTTCCTCGACCCGCCACTCACGACGATCCGGCAGGACGGGACCGCGGTCGGCATGGCGGCCGCCGAGATGATGCTCGAGCGGATCGCCGGACTCGACGCCCGTCCCCGCCGCCGCGTCATCCCCGTCGAACTGGTTATCCGCGGCAGCGACACCCCGCCGTCGGGCATAAGCAAAGATCATTCCCGCTGACGCCAACCGTCCTTGAACGGAATCATCATCATAGCGTGTTGTGACACGTCTGAAAAAAAAGCCCCCCTTGCCAGTGGAGAGGCTTCCGCTCGAAGCCGCCTCTACCTGCAAGGAGGGTATGAGTGGTCGGGAGCGAACTCCCGACCAAACGCTATCAGCGTATTACTTTTCTATCTCGGCGAGGGCCGCCTTGCGGCTGAGGCGGACACGTCCGCGCTCGTCGATGTCGATGACCTTGACGGTGATCGAGCCACCCTCCTGACAAATGTCGGAGACCTGGTTCACGCGGTAGTCGGCGAGTTCGGAGATGTGCACGAGCCCCTCCTGCCCCGGCATGAACTCGACGAAGGCACCGAACTCCTTGATGCTCTTGACCGTGCCGCGGTAGATCTTGCCGATTTCGACCTCGGCGGCCAAACCGTTGACCTCGTCAAGGGCGCGCTGCATGGAGGAGGCGTCAGCGGCGAAAATGCTGACCGTTCCGTCGTCCTCGATGTCGATCTTGGCGCCGGTCGCCTCGCAAATGCCGCGTATCATCTTCCCGCCGGGGCCGATGACGGCACCGATCTTCTCGGGATTGATCTTGATGATGGTGATCCGCGGGGCGTACTTGCTGATGTCCGGGCGGTGGGTCGGAATACAGGCGTCCATGACGTCGAGGATTTTCATCCGCGCGACTTTGTTCCTCTGCATTCCCTGGTAGAGGAGGTCAATCGGGATTCCCGCTATCTTGAGGTCGAGCTGGAAGCCGGTGATGCCGTCGCGGGTGCCACAGACCTTGAAGTCCATGTCGCCGAAATGATCCTCGGCGCCGATGATGTCCGTCAGGAGAAGCGTCTTGTCGTCTTCAATAACGAGTCCGCAGGAGATGCCGGCCACGGCGGCCTTGATCGGCACGCCGGCGTCCATCAGCGAGAGAGACCCGCCGCAGACGCTGGCCATCGAGGTCGATCCGTTCGACGCCATGATTTCGGATATGCAGCGGACGGTGTACGGATAGTCCGCCGGGATGACTTTCGCGAGCGAACGCTCGGCGAGATTGCCATGCCCGATCTCGCGGCGGCCGGGACCGCTGATGCGGCCGACCTCACCCACGCTGTAGTTCGGGAAGTTGTAGTGCAGGTAGAATTTCTTCTTCGACTCACCGCCGGTGATCTGATCGTGATCCTGTGCGTCGTCGCTCGAACCGAGCGTCGTGATCACAAGCCCCTGGGTCTCGCCGCGGGTGAAGAGCCCGGTTCCATGAACGCGCGGCAGGACTCCCACCTCGCAGCTGATCTTGCGGAGATCCTCGATGCCGCGGCCGTCGGGGCGGTAGCCCTTCGAGACGATGGCATGACGGATGGTCTTCTGCACGAGGTAGTCGAATCCAAGATGTATCTGGGATTTGACCGCGTCGAGTTCGACGCCGAGAGCCTTCGGCACCGAGACGTCGAAGGAGGCGAGAATGACGTCGAGGGCGTTCTGGCGCTCCTCCTTCGCCGGGATGAGGCACGCCGCCTCAAGGGTGTCTTTGCAGTTGTCGTGGATTGCCTTCTCAAGCTCGGGGCTGATGAGATGCAGCTTCGGCTCCTTCTTCTTGCGTCCCGCCACGGCGGCGAGTTGCTTCTGCGCCTCG